>NZ_JBFRYH010000002.1:0-63218 GCF_040984445.1 Streptococcus handemini | reverse complement strand
TTGGCGCTTTCACTCCCTTAGCCTTCACCATCATCTCGGGAGAAAATTTCAGCTTCATATAGTGGAGGATTTTTTCCTTTGTCTCCTTGTCAATCTTTGCTTTACGACAAGAGTTTTGACGCGCTTTATCGTAGGCTTGTTGGGCATAGTCTGCAGAATAACGCTTCGCAAACTTACCTTTCCTAACTTGCTGGAGAACCGTGCCACGCTTGATCTCGTTGTTGATGGTTTGTGGCGCTTTACCCAGTAGATTCGCCACTTGACGGTTACTTTTGTTTTCTTTTTTCCACTTTTCAATCAATCGGCGCTCAGCTAGTGTTAAATGTTTCCTTTTTGGTGTATAATAGTTTTGCATCTCAGAATCTTTCTAATTGTTGTTGTGGTGATTACAATTATATCTCGCCGAGATGTTTTTTCATACCTTCAACTGGCTAATTTCATTTTAGAACTTTTATCGAGAAGGTTTTCATGCGTTTGTCGTGATGTTTCAGCAAATATAGTTGACACAAGGCTTTGGTTATGTTATGATGATAGACGGTACTTTTTACTTTTGGTCTCTCAAAAGTGTACAGAGACGTGCTGACAAATAGTTGCAAAGTATACACAGATAGGGACTGTCACCAAGTGCTCTATCAACCAAAAATAAAAAATGATACAGGAGAATGTAGATGCCTACAATTAACCAGTTGGTACGTAAACCACGTAAGTCTAAAGTAGAAAAATCTAAATCACCAGCTTTGAACGTTGGTTACAACAGCCGTAAAAAAGTTCAAACAAACGTTTCTTCACCACAAAAACGTGGTGTTGCGACTCGTGTCGGAACAATGACACCTAAAAAACCTAACTCAGCCCTTCGTAAATTCGCTCGTGTACGTTTGAGCAACTTGATCGAAGTAACTGCTTATATCCCAGGTATCGGACACAACTTGCAAGAGCACAGCGTGGTGCTTCTTCGTGGTGGACGTGTAAAAGACCTTCCAGGGGTACGTTATCATATCGTTCGTGGTGCACTTGATACTGCAGGTGTAACAGATCGTAAACAAGGCCGTTCTAAATACGGTACAAAACGTCCAAAAGGGTAAGAAAGGGGATATAGATAAATGAGTCGTAAAAACCAAGCGCCTAAGCGCGAAGTATTGCCAGATCCGCTTTACAATTCAAAATTAGTAACACGTTTGATCAACCGCGTTATGCTTGACGGAAAACGTGGTACAGCGGCTTCTATCGTATACGGTGCCTTTGATCAAATCAAAGAAGCTACTGGAAATGATGCACTTGAAGTATTTGAAACAGCAATGGAAAACATCATGCCTGTACTTGAAGTACGTGCACGCCGTGTTGGTGGATCTAACTACCAAGTCCCAGTTGAAGTTCGTCCAGAACGTCGTACAACTCTTGGACTTCGTTGGTTGGTAACAATTGCACGTAACCGTGGTGAGCACACAATGGTTGATCGTCTTGCAAAAGAAATCATGGATGCCGCAAACAACACAGGAGCAGCTGTTAAGAAACGTGAAGATACACACCGTATGGCAGAAGCAAACCGTGCATTTGCACACTTCCGTTGGTAATTTAAGATGTGAGGACGTCAAGAAAATTCTAGGAAAAATAGGAAATGTGACGCCGAGCCATTGGGCTCTAGGAAGATTTATCTTTTTCCCCGAATTTTTAGTCCGAACTCAATTAGAATAAGATACAGAGATGTAGAGAGCAAAGACAAAATAGGAGAACTGACAACGAGGCTTCAGCTTCTAGGAAGTTTTATCCCTAAAGGTAGCCATATCTGTAATTGGCTAAAGCCAAAACAGCTAAGTCTCTTTTTGGCAGACATTTGTAGCCTGAATTCAATTAAGATGTTAGGACGTTAAGAAAGTTCAAGAAGATGTATCTTTTTCCAGAACTTTTAGTTCAAACTCAATGAGCAAAATTGCTCAGCAGTATCTTTTTACCACTTTACAAAAAAAGCATTTAGAACGGGTAGGTCCTGCCTATCCGTTCTTTTCTAAAATATGCTATAATAAGATGTAACTAAATTTAACTAAAATAGGAGAACATAATGGCACGCGAATTTTCACTAGAAAAAACTCGTAATATTGGTATCATGGCCCACGTCGATGCCGGTAAAACAACAACAACAGAGCGTATTCTTTACTACACTGGTAAAATCCACAAAATCGGTGAAACACACGAAGGTGCTTCGCAAATGGACTGGATGGAGCAAGAGCAAGAACGTGGGATCACGATCACATCTGCTGCGACAACTGCACAATGGAACAACCACCGTGTAAATATCATCGACACACCAGGGCACGTGGATTTTACAATCGAAGTACAACGTTCTCTTCGTGTATTGGACGGTGCGGTAACGGTTCTTGACTCACAATCAGGTGTTGAGCCACAAACTGAAACAGTTTGGCGCCAAGCAACTGAGTACGGAGTTCCTCGTATCGTTTTTGCCAACAAAATGGATAAAATCGGTGCGGACTTCCTTTACTCAGTAAGCACACTTCATGAACGTTTGCAAGCAAATGCTCATCCAATCCAATTGCCAATCGGTGCAGAAGATGATTTCCGTGGAATCATTGACTTGATCAAGATGAAAGCTGAAATCTATACAAATGACCTTGGTACAGATATCCTTGAAGAAGATATTCCAGCTGAGTATCTTGATCAAGCGCAAGAATACCATGAAAAATTGGTGGAAGCAGTTGCGGAAACTGATGAAGATTTGATGATGAAATACCTTGAGGGTGAAGAAATCACAAATGAAGAATTGAAAGCAGCAATCCGTAAAGCAACCATCAACGTTGAATTCTTCCCAGTATTGTGTGGTTCTGCCTTCAAGAACAAAGGTGTTCAATTGATGCTTGATGCGGTTATCGACTACCTTCCAAGTCCAGTTGATATCCCAGCAATCAAAGGGATCAACCCAGATACAGATGCTGAAGAAGAGCGTCCAGCTTCAGATGAAGAGCCATTTGCAGCCCTTGCTTTCAAGATCATGACTGACCCATTCGTAGGTCGTTTGACATTCTTCCGTGTGTACTCAGGTGTTCTTAACTCAGGTTCATACGTGATGAATACTTCTAAAGGCAAACGTGAACGTATCGGACGTATCCTTCAAATGCACGCAAACAGCCGTCAAGAAATTGAAACTGTTTACTCCGGTGACATCGCTGCTGCCGTTGGTTTGAAAGATACAACAACTGGTGACTCATTGACAGATGAGAAAGCAAAAGTTATCCTTGAGTCCATCAACGTTCCAGAACCAGTTATCCAATTGATGGTTGAGCCAAAATCTAAGGCAGACCAAGACAAGATGGGTGTTGCCCTTTCTAAATTGGCTGAAGAAGATCCAACATTCCGCGTTGAAACAAACGTTGAAACTGGTGAAACAGTTATCTCAGGTATGGGTGAGCTTCACTTGGATGTCCTTGTTGACCGTATGCGTCGTGAGTTCAAGGTTGAAGCAAACGTAGGTGCGCCTCAAGTATCTTACCGTGAAACATTCCGTGCTTCAACACAAGCTCGTGGATTCTTCAAACGTCAATCAGGTGGTAAAGGTCAGTTTGGTGATGTATGGATTGAATTTACTCCAAACGAAGAAGGAAAAGGATTCGAATTTGAAAACGCAATCGTCGGTGGTGTGGTTCCACGTGAATTTATCCCAGCGGTTGAAAAAGGATTGGTTGAGTCTATGGCAAACGGTGTTCTTGCTGGCTATCCAATCGTTGACGTGAAAGCGAAATTGTACGATGGTTCATACCACGATGTCGACTCATCTGAAACTGCCTTTAAAGTTGCGGCATCTCTTGCACTTAAAGAAGCAGCGAAATCTGCCCAACCAGTTATCCTTGAGCCAATGATGCTTGTGACAATTACAGCACCAGAAGACAACCTCGGTGACGTTATGGGGCACGTAACAGCTCGTCGTGGACGTGTAGATGGTATGGAAGCTCGTGGTAATACACAAATCGTTCGTGCTTATGTACCACTTGCTGAAATGTTCGGTTATGCAACTGTTCTTCGTTCAGCTACACAAGGCCGCGGCACCTTCATGATGGTATTTGACCACTACGAAGATGTACCTAAGTCAGTACAAGATGAAATCATCAAGAAAAATGGTGGGAACGCTTAATACTTAACTCAAGCACCTTCGGGTGCTTTTTGTGTTTTGAAAAGTGATACCTACTTTATATTAAATGTAGTAGGTTTATCATCAAGTAATCTTTTTAATCTAAATATCTGAAAAATCAGAAAATTCTATTGACGGTATTTATTTTGATAAAATGCAATTGAATAAAATAAGGAGATATTTTATTAAAAAAATAGATTGACAAAATTATTGTGTTTCGTTGTGGTTTTGTTGGCTTTATTCTCAACAACTTTTCCCTTGTCAATAGTTGTACTAGCTAATCAGCGAATAGAGACTAGAGGTATTCAAAACGCAAACCATGAAGATGGTGGACAGCACTCCTATATAAATTTAGCTTCGTATACAAATCAATATGGTACGTCGGCGCTTTCAGGAAGAGCAGATACCTACTATGGTCCTAGAGGAACCTATATTGTTCGAGATCGTGCTGTCAATTCTGGTAACGAGACACATGGAGGTAGCTACTGGGAATTATACAATAGAAATGGTAGGATAGGATCATATAACAAAGATGGATACTATCTACGATCGTAAAGTTTTGTCGTATTTTTGGCAATAAAGTCAGGAGGAATATGAAAAAATATCAATTACAAGATTATGAAATCTATGTGTCCGAACGCTTGCACTCTGTTTATGATGGTCAGGATCAGTTATTGATTATCTATCCTGAGCATACGTCTATTTGTTGCAGTGTGACAGTGTCGCAGGATGGCAATCTTCAACTCGCCACTTATTGGGGCGTTGTCTATGATGTTTGCGACAAAGTAGTTCGTATCTGGTATAGCAATGAGGAGGTAGTGCGGTGAAGCAATATCACTTTGGAAAGTACACTATCCACGTTCATTCAGCCTTGACCGTTTTTATTGGTAACGATGAGACAGAGTTCGTCATATATAACGACAAGGAAGATTTGCCGTTGTTGCAATATTACGCTGGATACCAGAGCAACAGACGCTACGAGTGCTGAACAAATGGTGCTTATCATTTGAGCACGATAGTTACCATAATGTATTCATTCATTATGATCCGGATTATCGTTACGGATAAGAGGTTAAAAATGCTGCGTTTTACTTTAGATCGGAGTTTACTTGGGTACTAATCTCAGTATTTGTTAATAAAAAAACAATCGTCAACTAGAAGTTAACGATTGTTTTTTATAAATAGCCGTAATAAGGGCGTTGTACTAGACTGTGGTGTAGCCAGTTAATAAGTGTAATAAAATCGAAAATAGGAAGTCCGACACGGGATTGGATTTTTGCAGCGTATGGAGGAAGGTCGCTACATTCGAGTAGAACAGCTCCGATTTCAGGATGCTCGTTCAGTAGGCTTTCAACCACATCGGATAAGTCATTTCCTAATTTTTCATGATCTAGATGTGTCTTATTCCAGCGAATAGGAGCAAAACTCTCTAGACTACCGATTTCTTTAACAATACAGTCATCGATAGTAGCATTGGCTTTTTGGAAAAAATCACGAGTTGCTCCTTCGCCGTCAGCCACTAAAACCGCAATTTTCTGCTCGGCTTTTAATCCCATCTTGATAAGAGGAATTTGAAGGACGCTGGAGAGGTAGACAGGAATAGAGACTGCGTGTTTAATTTCTTCCTGGAAATGGTTGAAATAGCCGCACGCACCAACAATAGCTCGAACTCCTTTTTTCTCTAACCGTTTGGCAGCTTCAATAATCGCTGGTAGCACTTCAGCTCTTCCTTGAAAAAGATCCTCGATTTCAATGTTGATGACTTCATATAAAACTGGGAAGTGAAAGGTTGTTGCATTGACGACATTCCCAGGCATTTTGACATAGTCGAAATCAATGGCAATGATACCAAGAGCGATTCCAGCAACGGGTGTTGGTACAACGTGATGGGAACGCTCTATTTTTTGTGGATTGTCTAGATAGGTATAGTGATGTTGACTCATCTTAGTCTGCCTTTCTAAAGTTTCCATTTTCAAGATAATCTAGAATTTCTTCAGCTGAGAGATGTGCTAAATCTAGGTCATCCAGCGTCAATCCTTTATCGTAGAAGTTTTGTCCCGTCATCACAGAACCAAGGGTGATCATACTGTCGATAACCGGAGTTGAGACACCGTATTTTTTCCCTAATTCATGGTAAAGATGGCAGCCGACTGGAATATCTTCTGTGATATAACGATCGTGGATGCTAAATGGACCTGTACCGTAAGCCATAGGGAATTGTTCGTCAAATGGGACAATACAGTCATCGCCCATATACTCAGGCCCTAGGATACTGGTACGTGATAAAAAGTTTTTCTTAGGGTAACGTTGTAAGTCTACACCGATTTTTTCTGCTAATTCAACTTGCTCTAGATAAAAGGCATATTGAACCTCAGCGACGGATTCACTGTAAGCATGGGAATAGATAGAATAAGAGTACTTGTCATTGCCGCCAAAAATTCTCCCCCAATTTTCCATCACGCTAGCACCTAGGATTGTGCCTGGTACATGTAGGACAGGGTTGACATTACTAAAACCGATGTCTAGAACCGTTTTCCCGCCAGTTGCTCCTTGGCCATGAGTGATAGCGTCAAAGCTACCGATAGCTTTGGAACTCTCCAAAAAAGCATCTTGATCGGTGCTTGGAAGGCTGGCACCTCGAAGGGTAATCGCGCGGTATTTTAGTTCGATTTTTGGCGTTAAAACACCGCCTTCTTTGATGACACGAGAGCCGTATGGGGCACTAGACCAGCCCCCAACGATGATGTCTTTTTGACAGTTTAATTCGCGCATTTTTTTCCGCAATTTGAGACTACCAAAGTTGTCAGGGATGATATGAACAATCATACCATCTTCTAGAACAGGAACTAATTTCTCAAAAAAGGTATCGTGAGCGACAGAGGGTACGGTGACAAGGACGAGGCGTGCTCCTTTTACCGCCTCAGCGATGTCAGTTGTTATCAAATCAAAATGGGCTTTGCCGCTCCGTTCAAAAGCAAATAGGTTATTTTGTCCCGTCTGAGCAATCGTAATTCCAGTTTTGTCAATGTCTCTAAGAGTGGTTGAGGAGAATTCCGGTAGTTCATAGAGATGAACAGTATTGCCGGCGAGAACAGAATCCGCTGCCACAGCTTTTCCGACTGCTCCTGCTCCTAATACTGCAATAGGATGATTTTTTAACTCTTGAAAATTCATAATTTTCTCCTTATAAGATAGATTCACCCTTATTTTATCATAATTTAGAAGATGGGGTGTTTGGTATTTTTTATCAAGGGTATAAAGAACAACTATCAACAGGATGTAAATTTTCTTTCTGAAAAAAGAAAATCATTTGCAATTTTATCAACTTCATTATATAATAGTAGTGTTGAAAGATAGCTTGGATATTTGCAAGTTAAAAATTTCACAAAAGGATTAAAAGGCCTGCCTTTTAAAATAAAAGAACCCGATTTTCATAAGGAGGAAATCATTCATGGTAGTTAAAGTTGGTATTAACGGTTTCGGTCGTATCGGACGTCTCGCATTCCGTCATATCCAAAATGTAGAAGGTGTTGAAGTGACTCGTATCAACGACCTTACAGATCCAGCAATGCTTGCACACTTGTTGAAATATGACACAACTCAAGGTCGTTTCGACGGTACTGTTGAAGTAAAAGACGGTGGATTTGAAGTAAATGGTAAATTTGTGAAAGTTTCTGCTGAACGCGAACCAGGAAACATTGACTGGGCTACTGATGGTGTAGAAATCGTTCTTGAAGCGACAGGATTCTTTGCTTCTAAAGAAAAAGCTGAGCAACACATCCACGCTAATGGAGCGAAAAAAGTTGTCATCACTGCACCTGGTGGAAACAATGTAAAAACAATCGTATTCAACACAAACCATGACATTCTTGATGGTACTGAGACAGTTATCTCTGGTGCTTCATGTACTACAAACTGCTTGGCTCCAATGGCTAAAGCACTTCAAGATAACTTTGGTGTTGTTCAAGGTTTGATGACAACTATCCACGCTTATACTGGTGACCAAATGATCCTTGACGGACCACACCGTGGTGGTGACCTTCGCCGTGCTCGTGCTGGTGCTGCAAACATCGTACCTAACTCAACTGGTGCTGCAAAAGCCATCGGTCTTGTAATCCCAGAATTGAACGGTAAATTGGACGGAGCTGCTCAACGCGTTCCTACACCAACTGGATCAGTAACTGAATTGGTAGCGGTTCTTGAGAAAAATGTAACAGTTGATGAAGTAAATGCTGCAATGAAAGCTGCTGCTAATGAGTCTTACGGCTATACAGAAGATCCAATCGTTTCTTCAGATATCGTAGGTATCTCATTTGGTTCGTTGTTCGACGCAACTCAAACAAAAGTTCTTGATGTTGACGGTAAACAATTGGTGAAAGTTGTTTCTTGGTATGACAACGAAATGTCTTACACTTCACAACTTGTTCGTACACTTGAGTACTTTGCAAAAATTGCAAAATAATGAGTTAAAAGGAGAGGTCATTTGACTTCTCTTTTTTGGTGCTAAAACGTTCGCTTTCCAGTGAGAATTTTTGTGAAATCTTTCCCTATATTTCCAAAATATGGTATAATGAGGGAGTATAAAATAAAGAATAGGAGTTTTTGTAAAATGGCAAAACTTACTGTAAAAGATGTTGACTTGAAAGGCAAGAAGGTCCTTGTCCGTGTTGACTTTAACGTTCCGTTGAAAGACGGCGTGATTACAAATGATAACCGTATTTCAGCAGCCCTTCCTACCATCAAGTATATCATTGAGCAAGGTGGACGTGCGGTGCTCTTCTCTCACCTTGGTCGTGTGAAAGAAGAAGCGGATAAAGAAGGAAAATCTCTTGCACCAGTTGCTGCTAACTTGGCAGAAAAATTGGGTCAAGATGTTGTCTTCATTCCAGGGGCAACTCGTGGAGCAGAACTTGAAGCAGCAATCAATGCATTGGAAGATGGACAGGTTCTTTTGGTTGAAAACACTCGTTTTGAAGATGTTGACGGCAAAAAAGAATCCAAAAATGATGCAGAACTTGGTCAATACTGGGCTTCTCTTGGAGATGGCATCTTTGTCAATGATGCCTTTGGTACAGCACACCGTGCGCACGCTTCAAACGTAGGTATCTCAGCAAACGTTGAAAAAGCAGTTGCAGGTTTCCTTCTTGAAAATGAAATTGCTTATATCCAAGAAGCGGTTGAAAATCCAGTTCGTCCATTTGTTGCGATTCTTGGTGGTTCAAAAGTTTCTGATAAGATTGGTGTAATCGAAAACCTTCTTGAAAAAGCGGATAAAGTCCTTATTGGTGGAGGTATGACCTATACATTCTACAAAGCACAAGGTATTGAAATCGGAAATTCACTTGTGGAAGAAGATAAATTAGATGTAGCGAAAGCTCTTCTTGAAAAAGCAAATGGGAAATTGATCTTACCAATTGACTCAAAAGAAGCAAATGCTTTTGCTGACTACACAGAAGTTCGTGATACAGATGCTGAAGCAGTTTCTGAAGGCTTCCTTGGTCTTGATATTGGTCCAAAATCAATTGCTAAATTTGACGAAGCTCTTACAGGTGCGAAAACAGTTGTTTGGAACGGTCCTATGGGTGTCTTTGAAAATCCTGACTTCCAAGCTGGAACAATCGGTGTGATGGATGCGATTGTGAAACAACCAGAAGTGAAATCAATCATCGGTGGTGGTGATTCAGCTGCAGCAGCCATCAATCTTGGCCGTGCAGACAAATTCTCATGGATTTCTACAGGTGGTGGCGCTTCAATGGAGCTTCTTGAGGGTAAAGTATTGCCAGGCTTGGCAGCTCTTACTGAAAAATAATCTTCTCATGATTGAGGGCTAGAAAAGGTGTCGATAGGCACCTTTTCTGTGTATCGCGTAGAGTTTCTATGAAGCTTAGTGAACTAGAAAATCTAGCAAGGTATAAAGTATTGTCGGGACTTGTAGCACTTACGGAGAAATAGACTGTCTAGACTGTTCTATTTCTCTTTATTTTTTGTTTTCTTGGAATGGTCCGCAAGGCAGGCAAGTTGTTCAATTAGTGGTATAATATAGGTATCAAATCTGTTTGGTGAGAGGGAAGTGAGATATGTTTAAAAAATACAACTTTAATCCTAAGGAATTTAAGTTGGGAATGCGGACTTTGAAATCAGGAATCGCAGTCTTTTTAGTCATCCTGCTTTTTGCATTTTCTAGCCGACAAGGCGCTCAAATTGCAGCTCTGACAGCTGTTTTTAGTCTGCGTGAGGATTTTGATAAAAGTGTGCATTTTGGGGCTTCCCGAATTTTGGGGAATTCGATTGGTGGTGTCTATGCCCTTATCTTTTTTATCTTAAACCAACTCTTTCATGAGCATGTACTGGTTACGATTTTTGTGGTACCGGTTTGTGTCATGTTAACGATTATGACAAACGTGGCTATGAATAACAAACCTGGGATTATTGGGGGAGTGGCTGCTTTGTTGATTATCACCTTATCGGTTCCGTCTGGAAATGCGATACAGTATGTCTTCATCCGTGTTTTTGAGACGTTTGTTGGAGTGTTTGTGGCGATTTTGGTCAATTCCGATATCGATAACATAAAAAAAGCGCTCACAAAACGAACGATGTAAGAAAATCTAACATAAAATATTGACGAATGCGTGGAATTCTCCTATAATGGTAGGCAGAAAGGAGCTTATCATGAGAGAAAAAGAATTTCGCAGATCTTTGGCAGTTTTTCCAATTGGTAGTGTGATGAAATTGACAGACTTAACGGCGCGTCAGATCCGCTATTATGAAGAACAGGGGTTGATTCACCCAGATCGAAATGAAGGCAATCGTAGACTCTATTCATTGAATGATATGGACCAATTGCTGGAGATTAAGGATTTCCTTAATGAGGGTCTCAATATCGCAGCGATTAAGAAAGAGTATGCGAACCGTAAAGCCAAGCCTCAGAAGGAATCTGAAACGCTGACGGATGAAGATGTACGCCGTATTCTTCGTGATGAACTCCGCAACCAAGGGCGCTTTTCTAACCCTACTAGTATCTTTCGTTAGTCTTCCCTGTTTTTAGACAGGAGTGTTATAGTTGAATCATTAAAGGAGACCATTTATGTCAATTACAGTAGCGGATATCAAACGGGATATTCAAGAAAAGAATGTGACCTTCATTCGCTTGATGTTTACAGATATCCTAGGAATTATGAAAAATGTTGAAATTCCAGCCACTGATGAGCAAGTAGATAAGGTGTTGTCAAATAAGGCAATGTTTGACGGCTCTTCTATTGAAGGATTTGTCCGAATCAATGAGTCAGATATGTATTTGTATCCGGATTTGAATACATGGACGATTTTCCCGTGGGGGGATGAAAATGGTCGTGTTGCAGGTTTAATCTGCGATATTTATACGACAGAGGGCGAACCATTTTTAGGGGATCCTCGTGGAAATCTAAAAAAAGCCTTGCGTCATATGGAACAGTTAGGTTTCACATCGTTTAACTTAGGTCCAGAGCCAGAATTTTTCCTTTTTAAAATGGACGAAAATGGGAATCCAACGCTTGAAGTAAATGATAAAGGTGGGTATTTTGACCTTGCGCCGACAGATCTTGCGGATAATACACGCCGGGAGATTGTCAATGTCTTGACACAAATGGGCTTTGAAGTAGAGGCTAGTCACCACGAAGTAGCAGTAGGGCAACACGAAATTGACTTTAAGTATGCAGATGTTTTGAAAGCCTGTGACAATATTCAGATTTTTAAATTGGTTGTCAAAACGATTGCTCGTAAGCATGGTTTATATGCAACCTTTATGGCTAAGCCGAAATTTGGTATTGCAGGTTCTGGAATGCACTGCAATATGTCCTTGTTTGATAGCAAAGGCAATAATGCCTTTTATGATCCAGCAGACCCGTATGGTATGCAGTTGTCAGAAACAGCTTATCATTTCTTGGGAGGCTTGATGAAGCATGCTTATAGCTACACAGCGATTATGAATCCGACAGTTAACTCGTATAAGCGTTTGGTACCAGGATTTGAAGCGCCTGTTTATATCGCTTGGGCTGGTCGTAACCGCTCGCCATTGATTCGCGTACCGGCATCTCGTGGTATGGGAACGCGTTTGGAATTGCGTTCGGTTGATCCAACAGCTAACCCGTATTTGGCAATGGCGGTCTTGTTGGAATCTGGTTTGGACGGTGTCGAAAATAGGCTTGAAGCACCAGCACCAGTAGAATCTAATATCTATGCGATGACTGAATCAGAACGTCAACGCGCAGGAATTGTCGATTTACCGTCTACGCTACATAATGCGATTAAGGCCTTGCAAAAAGATGATGTCGTAAAAGCTGCTCTTGGAAACCACATTTTTACAAACTTTGTAGAAGCTAAAAAGATTGAATGGGCTAGCTATGCGACCTACGTATCGCAATGGGAAATTGACCACTATTTGGATTTATACTAATTATAAGGGAAGGATACCGAAGGTGTCCTTTTTGTTATGGCTTTGAGCTATCATAAAAAGGTTAGACTTGAGCCAATCGCTTTTGCTTACAACTTTGTAAGGTTTCAATACAGAATTGTAAGGTTACATCTTATTTGAAGTTTTATAATAAAGATAAGGAGAGTGACGAGCATAACTTTCTTGAGTAAAAAGTTGAGAGGAGTCAAATAATGAAAGATGTGATAGCACTACAGCAGTTAGTAAAGGTTTATAAGGACGTTCCAACTGTTGATTTGGAGCAGATTACGGTGTATGAGGGAGAAATTTATGGCTTTCTTGGTCCGAACGGTGCAGGTAAAACAACGACCATGAAAATGATTCTGTCGCTGGTTTCTCCGACTTCTGGTCAGATTTTTGTCAATGGTCAGCCAATTGATCAAAAAGGACAATATTTGGATCAAATAGGATCAATGATTGAGGAGCCTTCGTATTATCCGAATTTGACAGCGTATGAAAATCTACTGGTTTTTCAGAAAATGCTTGGTTTTGATAAGAAACAGATTTGGCCGACATTGAAATTAGTCGGTTTGGCAGATGAAAAAAATCGCAAGAAATTAGTAAAAGCCTATTCTTTAGGAATGAAGCAACGCCTGGCTTTAGCTTTTGCTTTAGTAAAGAAACCAAAAATTTTACTCTTAGATGAGCCAACCAATGGCTTGGATCCTGCCGGGATTCATGAAATTCGAGAGTTAATTGTGAAATTGGCTAAAGAGGAAGGATTAACTGTCTTTATTTCGAGCCATATTCTATCTGAAATTGAGCATATTGCTGATCGGGTAGGAATTATCAACCATGGGCGCCTGGTTTACGAGGGAGAGCTTGAAGTGATTAAGGCCAATACATGGATTGAAATCGGTGGTGATTTTTCAAGTGGGTCTGTACTTGAGTATCTGAAAGAGTTTGGTAATCTGACTATTTTAGAATGCAGTCCTGAGCGTGTGAAGCTGGGCGATTTGGAGAACGAAGATGTGGCTGATTTGGTCAACTACTTGGTGGAGCATCGTGTTCACATTTTCCATGTTTCTCGTGAAAGAGAGAGCCTGGAAGATATCTTCCTATCTTTGACGAAGGAGGGCTAACATGGTAAAAGCAATTCAAATTGAATGGTTAAAAAGCAAGCGGACGAAATCGTTATCGACCTCGATGGTGATTATTTTGAGTGGGATATTGTGGACGATTGTGACATCAAGAGTAGATGGTCAGGGAGTGGAATCGTTTTTTGACAATCAAGACACTCATGTTTTGATACTTCCTCTGGCAATTAGTATTTTTGTTTCCCGCATTGTGTTTAACGAAAAAGAGGGTCGAACCTTTAAGCTACAAGTCAGTAATGGGAGTGGTTTAAGGACTGTATTTCATGATAAGTTATGGTTTACGAGTTTATTTTTTGTCTTAATGGCCATTCTTTTTTCTATGATTATCTTCCTGTATATCGTAGCTATCCGAGGAGTTTTTGTCTCTATTCGGCTAGTGGGGATTCAAATTGTGACACTTTCGCTAGCAAGTTTTGTGCAGATTTGTTTGTATATGACCGTAGCTCTGTCTATGGAAAAACCAGGAGGTGTACTAGCTTTAGGATTTATTGGTTCGTTTTTGGGGTTGATTTTTCAGCCACAAACAAATAACCTATGGTCTTTTCTGATTCCTTGGGATGGAGCAAGTTTCTTATCCATTTATAAATTTGGCTTTGATCCAAAAATAGAAAAAGGATTTTATACAGTAGATGGTCAGTTAGGCTTGAAAATAGCTATCTATATTCTATATGCAGTTGCTTGTTATCTGCTTGCACGGAAGATAGTGTTGAAAAAGAAAGGAGAACTGCTATGATACAGTATGTCGTTGCTGAATGGCGAAAATTACATAAAGTGCAGCTTGGATTGATTGGGCTACTCATGCTAGGCATTTCCAGTTTTATAGGATTTGGGATTTATTATGTGAATCGATCTATTTTTATTGAAGATACACAGTCTGTTGTGATGTGGGGACAGTTGACCTTCTATTATAGTCAGATTTTCTATCCAGCCATGTTAGCCATCTTTATTGGTATTTGCTTTATGCCAGAATTTGAGAGAACGACATTAGAAATGTTGCAAGCGAATCATGTATCAATCAAAAAACTTGTAGTGAGCAAATTGCTTAACTTGCTCATTCTTTTACTCCCCATTCAGATGATGTTGGCCGTGTTTTGGTTGTTTGCACTATGGCTTGATCAGATAATAGTCTTTTCTGAGCTGGCGCTTCATTTAAAATGGATTTTCCTGTCACTCATAGGCTCTCTCAGTATTTTGAGTTTGCAGGCGTACTTATTTGTTAAAACACGAAACATTGCTAAATCAGTTGCCTATGCAGCTATGGGAGCTGTTGGTGGATTTGTCTTGCTTTTTATAGGGGACAGGCTACCGTTATTCTATCCGTATTCACAACCGATGATTGCGCTTCGTAGTCGAGCTTTGGAGGATTTTTCTAGTTCGGAATTGGTATTATTTATCGGGATAAATCTTCTATATTGTGCTGTATTCTATGGCTTGACAGTCAGAGAGCTTCAAAAGCGGCCGTAGTTGAGAAACGAAAAAAACCGTCATCTCTCTCGAGGTGCGGTTTTGTTTGTTATTGATCTGGCGTTAGGATCATCGGGATGATGATTGGTTCACGTTCGGTCTTTTCATATAAGAAGGGTCGAAGAGCGTTGACAATGGCACCATTGACAGATTGGATATTGGCTTCTTTATTTTTAAGAGCAATCCGAATCGCGTTGAACAAGACACGCTGGCTTTCACGAATGAGGTCGCCTGATTCCCGCATATAGATAAAGCCTCGGCTGAGGATGTCTGGACCTGCCAGAATCATTTGCGATTGGAAATCAACGGTTGCGACAGCAAGGACAACACCGTCTTCGGATAAGTCTCGGCGGTCTTTGAGGACGGCAGCTCCAATTTCTCCGATGCGATTTCCATCCACATAGATATCTTGAGCATTGAATTGTCCTGCTAGACGAGCGCTGTCTTTTGTCAGGGCAAGGACGTCTCCGTTTTCCATGATGAAAATGTTATCTTTGGGAATACCGGTGTCCATTGCGAGCTGGGCATGGATTTTTTGCATGCGGTATTCACCGTGGACAGGCATGAAGAATTTTGGTTTAATGAGGCGGAGCATGAGTTTTTGTTCTTGTTGTCCACCGTGTCCAGAAGTATGGATGTTGTTGATTTTACCATGAATAACTTCAACACCTGCTTCAATCAAGATGTTAATCAATTTGTTGACCCCAGTGGTATTTCCTGGGATGGGACTAGATGAGAAGATAACGGTGTCGCCAGGCTGCAATTGAACTTGGCGGTGAGTACCATGTGCGATACGAGAAAGGGCAGCCATTGGCTCACCTTGACTTCCTGTACAGAGAATCATGATTTCGCTGGCAGGGTATTCTTTGATTTCATTTGGCTCGATAAAAGTATTTTTAGGGACTTTGATGTAGCCTAGCTCAATACCGTTTACAATGGCTTTTTCCATGGAGCGTCCAAATACAGCAATTTTCCGTCCAGTCTTGACAGCGGCATCGGCAGCTTGTTGGAGACGGAAGATGTTGGAGGCAAAGGATGCAAAGATAATCCGACCGTGAATGCCTTCAATCAATTTCATGATGGATTGGCCGACGACTTTTTCTGAGTTGGTAAAGGTTGGTACTTCCGCATTTGTGGAGTCAGAAAGTAAACAAAGGACACCTTCTTCTCCAAGGGCAGCCATGCGGTGTAAATCAGCTGGCTCTCCTACAGGTGTAAAGTCAAACTTGAAGTCTCCTGTACAGACAATTTTTCCTTGGGGAGTATCGATGACGATACCAAGTGGCTCTGGAATAGAGTGAGTGGTGCGGAAGAAACTGACTTTTAATTGTTTGAAGGTTAATTCGGTATTGTGATTGATTTCATGGAGTGTTGCATCACGTAAAAGACCGTGTTCTTCTAATTTTCCACGAATAAGAGCGAGAGCCAGTGGTCCAGCATAGATAGGAATATTGGCTTGTTTGAGAAGGAAGGGAATTCCTCCGATATGGTCTTCGTGACCGTGAGTGATGACGAGCCCCTTTACACGGTCAATGTTATCTACGATGTAAGAGTAATCTGGAATAACGTAGTCAATACCGAGTAGGTCATCTTCTGGGAATTTAATCCCTGCATCGACAATGAGAATCTCATCTTGGTATTCGATGCCGTAGGTATTTTTCCCGATTTCTCCCAAACCACCGATGGCGAATACGCCGACTTCTTGAGGTTTTAGATTTACTGACATGGATTAAAACTCCGTAATACTAAAATCGGCATGAGTTTTTTCGTACTCAAGGTGGTTTTCAGACAATAATTCAATAAATTCGATGTTGTAAGCTGTATGTTCTTCCACTAGTTGGCGAGCGATAATCCGACCTTCTAATTCTGTTTTTGCATCAATATCGAGATAAAGAGTACGAGTTTGTTCGCGGCGTGGAGTAGCATCTTTTGCTTTTTGGTAAAATACTTTATAAATCATGTGTTTCCTTTCATTGATGACAAGTCTATAGCAAATGGTTTGGACTATAAAAAAGTAAGAGTGTAAGCGAGCTGCTCAAACTCCGAGTTTTTTGTAAGGTGTAGGCTGTTTTTTATGCCGTCCAAACAGACTAGGCTATCACGAAGATAGTCTTATCAATTTATATGTAATTTTCTAGAGTTGTCATTTTTTGATGTGATTTTTCTACTATTATATCATAAAAGGGGCTTTTGGTAAAAGGAATTGGCAGGAAAATGAAAAAATCGACTGTCTTTCAAGTGGTTTTCACAGGTCACTATTCTCAAAGATTGAAAAAAAGGGCAAGATAGCTTACAATAGAGGAGTATAGAATCGTGTAAAGAGAGTAAAAAGATGAAAATATTGGCACTTGATACGTCTAACCAAACGTTAGCCGTAGCCTTAGTGGAAAATGGACGTTTGCAGGCAGATATGACCCTCGCTGTCAAGAAAAATCATAGTATGAGCCTCATGCCTACGATTGATTTTTTAATGCAGTCTGTAGGCTGGAAACCGACTGATTTGGAGAGAATCGTAGTAGCGCAGGGTCCAGGGTCTTACACAGGATTGCGGATTGGGGTTGCGACAGCTAAAACCTTGGCCTATACCTTGGGGGTCGACTTGGTAGGGCTTTCGAGCTTGCAGGCCTTGGTGCCAAAAGAGCTAGATGGATTAGTAGTGCCAGTCATTGATGCTAGACGCAATCATGTCTATGCAGGATTTTATGAAAATGGGCAGGCGGTCAAAACAGATACCTATCTTTCTTTTGAGGACTTGCTAGAAGAAGTGAAAGACTATGAACATGTGACCTTTGTGGGCGAAGTGGGAGCTTTCGTGGAGCAGATTGGGGCAGCGTCGCCCAAAGCTCAGTATCAGACAACCTTGCCGTCTGCGTATCAGCTTGCCTTGGATGGAGAGCATGTGCCTGTGAGTGAGGTAATGTCCTTTGAACCACGCTATCTTAAGCGGGTTGAGGCGGAGGCAAATTGGCTCAAGGAGCATGAGGAACAAAATAGAGAAAGCTATATCCAGCGTGTATGATTGAGATTGAAGAATACAAGGGGCAGGAAGAGCTAGCACGAGACCTCTTTGCTGTTTTGTGCGATGTGTACGATCAGGCACCGTGGACGGTAGAGCAGATTGAGTCAGATTTACGCCAACCAGAGACGGTTTACTACCTGGCAAAAGAGGGCCAAAAGCTCCTTGGTTTTTTAGTAGTACAGCAGGTTGTAGACGAGTTGGAAATCTTGCAGATTGCCGTGAAAAAAGATGCCCAAGGTCAGGGAATTGCGGGGCGCTTGCTAGATTGTATCGAGTCTTTTGCAGGTGCGGTATTTTTAGAGGTCAGGGCTTCCAATCAGCGTGCGAAAGGATTATATGAGCGCTATGGATTTGAAGAAATTGGCAGGCGTAAGGGCTATTACCATGGTCCGATAGAAGATGCCATTGTGATGAAAAGAGAGAAAAATGAACGATAGATATATTCTTGCGATTGAGACCTCTTGTGATGAGACCTCGGTTGCCGTATTGAAAAATGATGCAGAGCTCTTGTCCAATGTGATTGCTAGTCAAATCGAGAGCCACAAGCGTTTCGGTGGGGTAGTTCCTGAGGTGGCTAGCCGTCACCATGTTGAAGTGATAACCATCTGTATTGAAGAAGCCTTGTTGGAGGCTGGGATAGGTGCTTCAGACCTGACGGCAGTTGCAGTGACCTACGGACCTGGGTTAGTTGGAGCGCTTTTGGTAGGCTTATCCGCAGCGAAAGCCTTTGCTTGGGCAAATGGTTTACCCTTGATTCCAGTCAATCACATGGCAGGGCATTTAATGGCGGCACGACAGGTCAAGGAATTAGAATACCCTTTACTGGCTTTATTAGTGTCGGGAGGGCACACGGAATTGGTCTATGTGGCAGGTCCAGGCGATTACAAGATTGTCGGAGAAACGCGTGATGATGCGGTCGGTGAAGCCTATGATAAGGTCGGTCGGGTCATGGGGCTTCCCTACCCAGCGGGTCGTATCATTGATGAACTCGCGCATCAGGGAGTAGATATCTATGACTTTCCACGTGCCATGATCAAGGAAGACAATCTGGAATTTTCATTTTCAGGCTTGAAATCTGCTTTTATTAACCTCTGTCATAATGCCGAGCAAAAAGGAGAAACACTTGCCAAAGAAGACTTGTCCGCTTCTTTTCAAGCTTGTGTCTTAGATATTTTACTGGCAAAGACGAAAAAAGCCCTCGAAAAATATCCTGTCAAGACCTTGGTAGTCGCAGGAGGAGTAGCTGCCAATCAGGGCTTACGTGAACGATTGGCGCAAGAAATAAGCAATGTAGAAGTCATCATCCCCCCCTTGCGCCTCTGTGGTGATAACGCAGGCATGATTGCCTTAGCAGCTGTCAGTGAGTGGAACAAGAACAACTTAGCGTCTCTTGATTTGAATGCCAAGCCGAGCCTGGCATTTGATGTCTTGGAGGATTGCTTATAGTAACTGGAGAGCCGAGTGGCTCTTTTTTAAATGTTTCAACTGGCAGAGAAGATTTTTTCTGAAAATAACTTGAAAAGGTTGACGATGGTTAGTTTCTAGCTTATACTAGAAAAACAATGATCGGAGTTTGGAAAGGAGAATGGTGTGGAACAATCATTGGTGAGAGAAGGGGCAATCGATGCGATTCCAACGGTCTTGGGCTATGCGAGTATCGGGCTAGCTTGTGGGATTGTTTCGGTCAATTCAGGCATTTCTCCCTTGGAAATGAGCTTGATGAGTTTGTTGGTCTATGCAGGAAGTGCGCAATTTGTCATGTGTGCCATGGTTTTAGCAGGAGCGCCGCTCGTTTCGATTGCGGTAACGGTCTTTTTTGTCAATCTGCGTCATTTTCTATTAAGCTTGCATACAGCGACCATGTTTCAAAACAATTCTTTGGGGTCTAATCTTTTTATCGGCTCATTCTTGACAGATGAATCATACGGTGTCTTGCTACGCAAGCATTTGGAGGATGCAGCTGTATCGCCTGACTGGATGTATGGCAATAATCTAGCCAGCTATACTGCCTGGGTGTTGTTTACTGTTTTAGGAAATCTCATCGGTAGTTTCATTCCAAATCCGGAAGGGTTCGGACTTGATTTTGCTTTGGTAGCAATGTTTGTAGGAATTTTTGCAGGACAACTGGAAGCCATGGCCAGACAACTTCCTTTGAAGAAGATTGGCTTAATTTTGTTGAGTGTATTTGTGGCCTATGTGGGGCTAGTAATGGTGGTGTCAAGCTACATTGCGGTTCTTGTCGCAACCTTGATTGGCTGTTTTGTGGGGGTGATGGTAGATGGTAAGTAAGGAGATTTTATGGATTATTCTAGCTGCAATGGTCGTAACCTGGATACCGAGAATTCTGCCCTTTGTCTTGACCAAAGGAAAATCCCTGCCACCTCTTGCCCTTAAATTCTTACGTTTTCTGCCGATTTCAATCATCTTTGCGCTGACTTTATCCAGTGTGGTGGATGAGCAGGTGGGGAGCTTGCCAAGGTTTTTGCCGATTGAAACTCTCGCCTTACTTCCAACATTCTTTGTCGTTTTAAAGACCAAGAACATCTCACTTGCTGTGGTAGTGGGAGTAGCAATTACGGCGGGTTTACGCTTTCTTTCAGGAATTTAAATCATACTCTATAAAAATCAAAAATAGCATTTTTCGATACTTTATTAAATAGTGCGGACGCAAGCAACCTCCTTCGGAGTTTCATTGCTAAATTTTGAACCTAAGGTCTCAAAATTTCCGTTATTCGCAACAGCGTAACTGTTGCGAATAATACCACTACTGCAAAAGTATCCTATATTTCAACACCTTCGGCTTACTGGATTTCCAAGCTGACGTAAACACTATCCTAACTTTGTCAAGGCAACCAATTTATATTTTTAAGGTTCTAAATGGTGGATTAAGTTGGTTATTTTTGAGTTTCAATGAGTATCAGATACTAAAAAGTTCGAGGGAAACATCTCGAACTTTTGTGTTTTTATTTCAAGCGGAAGGTCTTGGGTGCTTTTTTGAGGAGGATTAGATAGCCGATTCCGACATAGAGGCTGATGCCGATGGAAAGACCTAGGATATACAGTGGACTTTCGATTTTTAGTTGGATGTTGAGATAGGCCAGCCAGTATAAGGCTCCGCTGAGAATACGATAGAGAGGGTTAACAATGTCCATATCCTTGGTGAAAGGCTGGAGAATGTAGTAGATAAAGAGGTCGTGGAAGGAAAAGAGAAAGGTGATGCTGAGCATGAGGTAGGCGGTCAGAAGAGTTAGTTGCCACGAATAGTGGAAATGCCCCATGAGCATAATGATGAGAAAGAGAGCTGAGGCAAAGATACTATTGAATTTGAGTGTTTGGATAAAGCGATAGTTAAAGCCAGCTAAAATCGTCTTAGGTTCTCGATAAAATGGGTAATGGAGCATAGAGATGTCACAATTGACAAAGACCATTTGGGTGATTGTCTTACCGAGAGAGCCTGCATACATGATCATGAGTGTAAATGGCAAGAGTGCTAACAATCCTTCCTCGGGTAGCTTGAAAGGTTCGTGTAAAAAGAAGGCAATCGTCGCAAATAGAGTAGGAACGAGAAGCAAAAATGCTAGTCGTTTTTTCAATCCTTTTGCAAGAATACTGTGATAGCGCTGGAAGAGAAGGGCGTTTAGATAGACCATACCTGTCAGATGAGACAGGTCTTTTTGCTTGTCCAAGCTCAATTTTTCCTGCATTTTGAGCCCCTGGCGGGTGTATTCGTTGCCTTGGGTCATCTGGAAGATTTTCTTATCGAGTGCAAGAGATTCTTCCATGCGGTAGTTGAGGAATTCCGTTATCTTGTCAAAGGAAAGGACAGAGCGTAGGCTGATGATGAGTAGAGGGATTTGGACAATCAGTAGCAGGAGTAAAAAGTAGCTGTTTAGCGCATCCCGTGTGAAAAAAGCAAGGATTGCACAGGTAAGCCCTGGTGCGATAAGTGCCCAATTCTGCCAAGACCAATTTTTTACCACAATCTTGCGATTAAAGAGCCAGAAATTACAAGCGTATCCAGCTAATTGGGCAGTCGGAAGAGTGAAGATACCAACTGGGAGAATCAGCCACTGATGTGCTAGACCGCTCAAGACCATCAAGGCAGGAAGATAGGCTAGGCTATGGATAAGGGGGTCTACCAATAATTGACTTTGCAAAAAGAGTCTTTGGGAGAGTTTGAAGTTCACCATAAACTCCCGATTTGACTGAAAAATGACAGATTCAAAACCTTTCAAGAAGCGAACCATTAGCCCTGTGATGCAAAGCCAAATCGTAAAGCCAAGCAAGAAGCTCAGAGGCTGTAGTGGCAGGGATAATGGATCTGCACCTGTTGCAAGATTGATCGCGCTATGAGCGATACCCACATAGAGCGTCAGCCAGATGAACTTGGCAAGAAAGCGCATGGGAATACTTAGAATGGTGAAAATGTAAAAGAGAATTTTTTTGAATGAATAGGAGCGATAGACTGTTTCAGGAATAGCTGAGCCTATCAAGGGGATTTTTCGAAGGTAGTAGAGCAAGCCATTGACCTGCTTGCTGATGTTAAAGGTTTCCTGATACCAGATGTAACGTAGGATGTCTTTCATGTTCCACCTCCTATTTATCGGCCAGTAAGTTGACCACCTCTTGCTCAAAATCCGCATCGTGTAGCCGATCGGTTGGTACAGCCTGTAATGTATGGTGATGCAAGAGAACAATCTCGTCACAGAGGTCTTGAGCCAGTTGGAGGATGTGGGTCGAAAAGATGATGACGGAATCTTTTTTAGCCTCGCGAATGAGTTGTTTGAACTCATGGGCAGCAACAGGGTCAAAAGAGGTCAGAGGCTCATCGAGCAAGAGAACTGCTGGTTGTACAATCAGCGAAAGGAGGAGCTGGACCTTGTTTTGCATACCGTGGGAGAAATCCTTGAGTAAGCGGTGTTGGTCTTCCTCATCAATGCCAACGAGTGTCAGCCAGTCTTCAGGACGGCGTTGGTGGCGGAGCTTTTCCTTGTGGATGTCCATGTAAAAACGGACAAATTCAAAGGCCGTCATAAAGGCAGGCAGCTGTGGATAGGTCTGGGTAAAGCCGATATCGGTAGTGTCATAATCGCGTAGCTGACTATCTTCTTCAAACTGAATCTTGCCTTGTTCAAGGACAAGATTTCTAGCAATACAGTTAAAAAGAGTGGTTTTTCCTGCGCCGTTTCTGCCCAGCAGTCCATAAATTTTTCCCTGTTCAAAGGTGAAAGAGGTATCTTGCAGGATGATCTTTTGGTCAAATTGTTTGGAGATAGAGTTGAGAACGAGTTTTGTCATGGGAGATCTCCTTTTTGTATCTTTTTCTATGTTTATGATACATTAAAATACAAAAAAATTCAAGGTCTTCCTTGAATTTTATGAAAGCGGTATCGGCTGTGTCCCCGCAACCCAACCAGTGCAGAGACAGTAGGTGATGTTGAAGCCTCCTGTATGGGCGTTGATGTCGAGCACCTCGCCCGCAAAGTGAAGACCTGAGACTTTCTTGCTCTCGAGAGTCTTGGGATTGATTTCCTTGAGGTCGACTCCACCCTTGGTCACAAAGGACTTGGCTAGTGACATCTTGCCTGTAATAGGAATCGGTAGTGCCTTGATTGTAGCTATCAGTTGGTCCGTTTCTTTTTTAGACAGTTGTTTGACTTTGGATGGATAAGAGTTAGCGAAAAATTCTGCCAAGCGTTCGGGCATGAAGGTTTTCAAGACGTTTTTGAGGGCTTTTTCTCGCTCTTCTTCGAGTAAGTTTAGCAAATCTTCTTGGGAAATCTGGGGCAGAACATCTAAATAGGCTGTTTCTCCACCCTTGACGAAGCTTGATAGCCGTAGGGCGGCAGGCCCAGAAAGTCCAAAATGTGTAAATAGGAGGTCGTGGGTAATCACGTGTTTATTATAGCGGAGAGTGACATCGTCTAACGAAATGCCTTGAAGCGCCTTGTGGGGAAAATCAGTTAGGAGTGGACTTTCAGCTGCTTCAATGTCGGTTACAGCGAGTTTGAAATGGCGAGCGATGTCATGACCAAACCCAGTAGAACCTGTTGAGGGATAGGCTTTGCCTCCTGTTGTGACAATGACCTTGCTAGCAGTGAAAAGATTATCCGTGGTCTTAATCTGAAAGGTTTGCTCTATTTTCTTAACGGAGAGAACTTCTATTCCTGTTCGAATGTCAACACCCAAATCCAACATTTTCATCTCAAGAGCCTTAATAATCGTTTGAGAGCGATCGGTCGTTGGAAAGACACGTCCGTGATCTTCGACCTTTAGCTTGACACCGTTGTCCTCAAAAAAACGAATGATGTCATGATTATCAAATTGGGAAAAGACGCTGTAGAGGAAACGACCATTACCTGGGATGCCTTCTAGTAAGTCTTCAAGTGTGCCATTGTTGGTTACATTGCAACGGCCACCACCTGTTCCAGCTAGTTTTTTTCCTAGTCGGCGATTCTTTTCAAGGAGCAGCGTTTTCTGCCCATAAAAGCTAGCGGCAATGGCGGCCATCATGCCAGCAGGTCCTGCGCCAATAATAATCGTATCAAAGTGTGTCATAGCCATTCCTTTTATCTTGTTCATTCTGTTTTATTCTACCCTTTTATTGTATCACAAAAGCAGGTCAGAGGGTATTAGAACTTGTATTCACAGCCCAGCAACTCTATTTAGGGATTATTTTTCGTTACTCATCATTGCTTTTTTTCGAAATATAGTCAGTATTCCTTCAAAAAAATGCCTTGATTATCGTAAAATAAGCTCCTGATTAGAATGACTTCGCTTATGAATACAGGTTCTAGAATAGTAGGAAAATTTGACAGGACCAAGTGGTTGTGGTAAGATTTTAATGATACAAACAAGAAAAATCAAGCAATTGAGGATATTATGGGAATTGAAAAAACAGTCAGCGAATTGGCGGAAATCTTGGGTGTTAGCCGGCAGGCGATGAATAACCGAGTGAAGTCTCTTCCAGAAGAATTCGTTGAAAAAAATGAGAAGGGTGTAACAGTTGTCAATCGTGCTGGACTGGTTAAGTTAGAAGAGATATATAAGAGAACGATTTTTGAAGATGAGCCGATTAGTGAAGAAGTCAAGCAACGTGAGCTGATGGAAATCTTAGTCGATGAGAAAAATGATGAAATCAACCGCTTGTATAAGCAGCTCGAGGTCAAAGACAAGCAGATTGCGGAAAAAGATGAGCAATTGCGGGTCAAGGATATTCAGATTTCTGAAAAGGACAAGCAGCTGGATCAGCAGCAACAACTGACCTTAAAGGCCATGGCAGACAAGGATGTCTTGAAGCTGGAATTGGAAGAAGCAAAGGCGCATGCGCAAGAAAAAACAAAAGGTTTCTTTGCACGATTATTGGGACGATAGGAAGTTTGAGACGAGAAGTTGTTTCAGACTTTTT
Organism: Streptococcus handemini; assembly: GCF_040984445.1. Classification (NCBI taxonomy): domain Bacteria; kingdom Bacillati; phylum Bacillota; class Bacilli; order Lactobacillales; family Streptococcaceae; genus Streptococcus; species Streptococcus handemini. Next base: position 37,628 of record NZ_JBFRYH010000002.1, on the reverse strand, counting down.
CTTTTTGTCTAGAACAAACAGCCCAATCATTCTTGCAAGAAGGGGGTTGCAAATTGGGCTCAAAGAAGCTAGATTTTTAAAATGAAAAGGGTTACAATAAAAATAAGGAGGACGACATGATTGATAACCGTACCATTGCTATCTTAATGGAATTGTTTGCCAATCAAGAGATGAGCCTGTATGAGTTGAGTATTCAGACAGGAATTGAAAAAGACCAGTTGTTGACAAGCCTTGAGCAGGTCAATCACGTGTTAGCAGCTCATGCTTTTGAAATGATTCAAGAGCAAGAAGGGGTTTATCAGGTACCTGATTCCTTGCTAGAGGAAAGTTATCATATTTTTGAATTATTTCGCAATCGGCAAATTTATTTGTCGCAGGAGGAGCGAATCGTCCTGATTTATCTTTACACTTTTATTCGGAAGGATTTTATTTCCAATGTGCATTATCAAGAACTCTTGAGTGTCAGTAGGAATACCACACTTTCGGATATTAAAAATGTAAAGGAACTGTGCTTGCGATTTGGTGTTTCATTTGACTATACTAGAGCGCGTGGCTATCACTTAAATGGTCGTGAGGAAGACAAGCATCGTCTAGCTCTGTATGCCATTAGTGATTGCTTGCAGACCTCCATTGGCTTATGGGCCTTAGATTATATTCTAAGAGCTTGGCAGGAAGACAATGCGATTGATGTACTGAAAAAGACTAGCCAGCAGGCTTGTCAATTCTATCAGGTATCAGCTTTAGAAGATCGTTTGGATGAATACTTGTACTTCTTACAGTTTCTTGCTATTCGCCAGGCTAGAGTTCAGTTGGAAATCGATTGGCCGACTGCAACAACTCTCGGATTTATTCAAGAATTTGTAGAACAACTCTGGGGAATCCTTCAAACTAAAAAGAAGGCAAATCATACCTTATCAGAGAAATGGTTAGCCTATTTAGCCCATTTGTTACAGGGGTGCCTTGAGGGAGATTTAGAGCAAAAAGAAGGTTTGTTTCATCAATTGACCGTTGCGATTGTGGAGGAAATGGAGCGGCTGTCTCTGATTGAATTTGATAATCGCTTGGAGATGATTGAGGGCTTACAGCGCCACTTGATTCCTGCTTACTATCGCTTGACCTCACAGTTGGTCAATGTCAACTCCTATACGGATGTGATTAAAGAAGAGCATAAGGACTTGTTCCAATTGGTGCAAAAAGCCTTAGCGCCTTTAGAAGCTCATCTCGGATTTGCGATTCCAGACAGTGAAGTATCCTACTTTGTGATTCACTTTGGTGGCTACATTGAGGCTAAAAAGGAACGTTCGTTTCGCTACCGTGCCTTGGTAGTCTGCCCTAATGGAGTTAGCTCATCTTTGATTGTCAAAGAAAATCTCCGCCAGCTTTTCCCCAATATTTCTTTTGCGGATACGCATTCGCTCAAGGAATTTGAAGAAAGTCACAGCGAAGAGTACGATATGATTTTTGCGACGATTAAACTGGAAACCAAGTTGCCTTTCTTTTTAGTTCCTCAGTTGATGACAAATAGCCAGAAGAAAGATTTATTCCAGCTGGTGAGTGAACAATTTCCCAATGCCGGTTATTTCCCGATTGAAATTGAACAATTACTAGCAGTGATTGGCAAGTACGCGACCATTCATCGTGAACAGTCCTTGAAATACGAGTTGGTTCAATTTATGAATCAGCAATCTTATGAACGAAGGAGACGAAGTCCTATGTTAGGCGAACTTATTACGAAAGAGACCTTCCAACGCTCGAGCGAAAGCCTGAATTGGAAAGAAGCGATTGCTTTAGCCACTCAGCCTTTAGTAGCAAACGGTTCGGTGGAAGAACAATATATTGATGCCATGATTGGCAAGGTGACAGAGTTTGGTCCCTTTATTGACTTAGGAAAAGGCGTAGCCATTCCTCATGCACGTCCAGAAGACGGGGTTAATCAAATCGGGATGTCCATGCTTGTTTTGGAAAATCCGGTCTATCTACTTGATGATCCAGCGCATGAAATTCGTCTGTTTATCTGCATTGCTGCCATTGATAACCAGACTCACTTAAAGGCACTTTCAGGTTTAACAACCATTTTACGAAAGGAAGAAAATATTCAACAACTCATCAATGCCAAGAGCTTTGATGATATCGCAGACTTAATAAAGGAGGTTAACTAATATGTTACGAATCGGTACTGCATGTGGTTCAGGATTGGGATCAAGTTTCATGGTGCAAATGAATATTGAGTCCATCTTGAGAGATTTAGGCGTTTCAGATGTAAACGTTGAGCATTATGACTTAGGTGGTGCAAATCCAAGCGAAGCGGATGTTTGGATTGTGGCTCGTGACTTGGCAGATTCTGCAACGCACTTGGGCGATGTCCGTGTCTTAAATAGTATTATTGACATGGATGAATTGAAAGAGCTCGTTACAGCAATTTGTCAGGAAAAAGGCTTAATTTAATAAAAAAAGAAGTGGTGGATTCGCCACTTCAATAGGAGGATATGACTATGTTTTTAGATTTTTTAATTGATATCGCAAAAACGCCTGCAATTTTGGTTGCACTGATTGCGATTTTAGGTTTGGTTCTGCAAAAGAAGCCGCTTTCAGATATTATGAAAGGTGGTATTAAGACGTTCGTTGGTTTCTTGGTCGTTTCAGGTGGTGCAGGAATTGTGCAAAATTCATTGCAACCATTTGGACAGATGTTTGAACAAGCCTTTCATTTGACAGGGGTTGTTCCAAATAATGAGGCGATTGTAGCGGTTGCCTTGACAGAATATGGTACAGCAACATCGCTTATCATGTTACTCGGTATGATTTTCAATATCGCAATTGCTCGCTTTACTCGCTTTAAATACATCTTCTTGACAGGTCACCATACACTTTATATGGCATGTATGATCGCGGTGATTCTTTCTGTAGCAGGATTCACCTCTGCTGGCTTGATTGTCATGGGTGGATTGGCTCTTGCCTTAATCATGACCTTGTCTCCAGCCTTTGTACAAAAATACATGGTTCAATTGACTGGAAATGATAAAGTGGCACTTGGTCACTTTGGTTCACTTGGTTACTGGCTCAGTGGATTTATCGGTGGTCTTGTTGGGGACAAATCAACTTCAACAGAAGATATGAAATTCCCTAAAGGGTTGGCTTTCTTACGTGATAGCACCGTAAGTATCGCTATTTCAATGTCTATTATTTACATGATTGTAGCCTTCTTTGCAGGTGGCGATTACATTAAAGAAAACCTTAGCAATGGAACAAACAGCATGGTCTATGCCCTTACTCTTGGTGGTACATTTGCGGCAGGTGTCTTTGTTATCTTAGCAGGTGTCCGCTTGATCTTGGCAGAAATCGTTCCAGCCTTCAAAGGAATCTCAGAAAAATTGGTACCAAATTCTAAACCAGCCTTGGACTGCCCAATCGTGTATCCATACGCTCCAAATGCTGTATTGATTGGTTTTATCTCTAGTTTTGTTGGTGGTATTGTCAGCATGTTCATCTTGATTGCGACAGGTGGCGTGGTCATCTTGCCAGGTGTTGTACCTCACTTCTTCTGTGGTGCGACTGCAGGGGTTGTCGGCAATGCCTCAGGTGGTGTCCGTGGTGCGGTGATTGGTTCATTTGTTCATGGAATGCTCATTAGCTTCCTTCCAGTCTTCTTGCTTCCAGTTATGGGAAGTCTCGGATTTGCCGGTTCAACATTCTCTGATGCGGACTTTGGTCTATCAGGAATCTTCCTTGGTCTCCTAGCAGATCATGGTGGTGTCATGACTGTTTCAATCGGTATTTTTGCAATCTTGGCATTGATGGTTGGTTTATCAGTTGTCAAGAAAGATCAGAAAGAAGGATAAGATATGACAAATAGGCTAGAAGAATTGATACGCTTTGCAAAAGAAATCCGCTACCATACTCTGACAACCTTGAATCAACTCGGATTTGGTCACTATGGTGGAAGTTTGTCAATTGTTGAAGTTTTAGCCGCTCTATATGGTGAGGTTCTGGATGTAACAGTCCAGAATTTCGCTTCTAAGGAGCGCGATCACTTTGTCCTTTCAAAAGGGCATGCAGGGCCAGCCTTGTATAGCACCTTGCACTTGAAAGGCTTCTTTGACCGTGATTTTCTCTGGTCACTTAATCGCAATGGAACACGCTTACCATCTCACCCTGACCGGAATTTGACACCGGGAGTAGATATGACAACTGGTTCACTTGGTCAAGGAATGAGTGTTGCGACAGGAATTGCCTACGGTAAGAAAATTATAGATTCTCCATATTACACCTATACCTTGGTCGGAGATGGAGAATTGAATGAAGGTCAGTGTTGGGAAGCAGTTCAGTTTGCAGCACACCAAGAGTTGTCTCACTTGATTCTTTTTGTAGATGATAATAAGAAACAATTAGACGGACGGACCGCAGACATCTGCCAAACCTTTGATTTTGTAGAAAAATTTGCCTCCTTTGGATGGGAAGCCGTTCGCGTTGATGGCTCAAGCATTGAATCCATTCTTTCAGCCATTCAAGCGATGAAAGAAAGTGACTCGCTTCGTCCAAAATGTATTGTACTTGATACAGTGAAAGGGCAGGGGATTGATTTCCTTGAGACTATGGAAAGCAATCACCACTTGCGCTTGTCTGGTCAATTGGTAGATGATTTAGAAGCTGCTGCACAGGCGCTAGCAAGTGAATTGGAGGTCACAGAATGAGACAAACAACAGAAATGCGTTTGGTATACAGCGACTTCCTCGCTGAAGTCGGTAAGGTGAATCAAGAAATTGCAGCCTTAGAAGCCGATTTATCCAGCTCAATGTCAACAAGCAAGTTACCAGCTATTCTTGGTGGACGCTATGTTAACGTCGGAATTATGGAGCAAGAAATGGTTGGGGTAGCAGCTGGGATGTCTATTTTAGGCTACAAACCTTATTTACATACTTTTGGACCATTTGCTAGTCGCCGTGTCTTTGACCAAGTATTCTTATCACTAGGTTATGCTCAATTAAATGCGACAGTCATTGGTTCAGATGCGGGTGTATCAGCTGAAATGAATGGTGGAACCCACATGCCGTTTGAAGATCTTGGTTTGATGCGTTTGATTCCAAAAGCACGGATTTATGAAGTCAGCGATGATGTACAGTTCAGAGCTGTCTTGGATGAAACCTTGGAAACAGATGGCATGAAGTATATTCGAACCATTCGTAAAGCTCCAACAGCTATTTATCAAGGTGGTGAAGACTTTAGCAAGGGCTATTGTGTCTTGCGTGAAGGATCAGCTGCGACCATTGTCGCAAGCGGAATCATGGTGGAGCAAGCCTTGAAAGCAGCAGATAGTTTGGCAGAAGCGGGTATCTCAGTTCAAGTCATTGACCTCTTTCGAATCAAGCCAATTCATGAAGAGGTCTTGAATCTCCTTGCAGGCAAGCCAGTGATTACTGCAGAAAACCACAATCGTGTGGGTGGTCTTGGCAGTGCCATTTGTGAACTGGCGAGTACCAGTCCAAACACACCAGTCTATCGTGTCGGTGTGGACGAATCCTTTGGTCAAGTTGGTCAACAAGCCTATCTCATGGATGTCTATGGTCTGACTGCAGAACACATCGTAGCTCAGGTCAAGGCAGCATTAGCTTAGAAAAACAAGAAACCAACCTCACATATGGGGTTGGTCAGACTGAGGACAAACTAGTTGAGAGACTGGTTTGTCTTTTTGTTTTCTGTTTTGTGCTTTTACGAAAAAACTTAGTAATACTCCCCTTGGCGGTAGTCCCATGAGTTGAAGTGGTCAGACAGGTGCATCATGATTTTATCAATATCAAGACCTTTACGAATGACGACTGGGCATGGAGAGATAGAGCGGCTGTCCTTACCTTGCTCTGGGATGAGTTTACCGTCAGCGTCTACCATAGAGACCATGACACCTTGTTCATAACGGGTTTCAATGGTCTTGTCAGGCTGGATAGAGGCCACATAATCGTCTGCTTCGATAACAAGGTCAACTTTTGATGCGATACGCTCGCCGATTCCTTCGACCTTCCCACGGTTACCTTTACCAGAAGGATTAGCAGAAGAAGCGTAGACCATACGACCTTCTTTCTCCCACATTTCTTTCGCAATTTGCTCGCCAGCAACACCAAATTTGATGACAAAGCAGGAAGTCCCGCGAATATCCGTCATTAACTCCTCACGACCGTCACCGTAGGCTTTGAGTTTTGCGTAGGCCTCTTCCCGCCAAGGAAGGATACAACCGAGCAAAATATCCTCGTCCCAATGTTTTTGGTAGAAGGCATCAATCTCAGGCGTCATCTGCGCTAATTCACGAAGTTCTTCCATGCTACCACATAAGACGACTCCGGGCTTATTGCGTTTGCGTTCCTTGGCATCAAATTTCCGTTCTAAGCCAGCCTTATCAGCTGTCATGATGATATAGCCAACCTTGGTAGGGCAGACAATCACACCCCCCTCTCCTTTGATAATGTCAAGTCCTTTTTGTGATAGTTGTCCATCCCAATGGATTTGTTTCGTCATACAATCAATCTCCTTGTCTAAATTTTCAGATAATTCAATTATATCAGAATTTTTATGAAAATCAAGGAGTTTTTTCAAACGGATGCTAGAAGTACTGAATGGATGGCAAAGAAAAAATGCAACCGCAGCTGCATCTTTATGATGTTAGAATGGTAATTTTCCAGCGAAAGCGCCCAGTTTTTTCTGGGTGGTTTCATCGATTTTGGTAAGGGCTTGATTGACCGCTTGGATCGTCATCTCTTGCAAGGTTTCTACGTCGTCTGCGTCTACCACCTCAGGCTTAAACTCAATGGCGACCAGCTTCTTATCGCCTGTAAAGGTCACAGAGACCAATTCTTGAGCAGATGTCCCTGTAAATTTTGTTGCGGCAAGTTCAGTCTGGCTTTTTTCCATTTGTTTTTGTAATTTTTGTGCCTGCTTCATCATTTGTTGCATGTTCATCATAGTGTATTGTTCTCCTTTATTTATAGCTATTTCTATTGGTTTTCTCTGCTACTGGTTTTTATTTTCTGCATGGTCATTCCTTGACAGATCTGTTTCGAAAAACAGTTAAATGAAGCAGTTGACTACCTCTTATTATACCATCTCAGGTAGAGAATTCAACTTTCTAAATCATGTTTTTGCACCTCACTCGGGAGATTTTTCAGTAAAAAAGTTAAAAAATACGAGCTAAAAACTTGACAAATCGCTTGTTATACTACATATAACAAGGCTTGACTTTACAGCCAAGCCTTCCTAAAAAGCAGAAAAGGAGAAAATAATGAGATACAAGGATAAAGTGGTAAAATTGCTAACCTCTGCCAGTATCGCCACTCTTGCCGCAACGGCTACTAGCGCAACCGTACTCGCTGAAGATGTAACGAAACCAGCTGACGCAAACCAACCAGTTGAGACGCAAGCTAAACCATCAGCTGACAAACTAAAAGCTGACCGTGAAACGAAAGCGTCTGAAGTTGAAAAAGCAACAGCTAGCGTAACTGCTGCTGAAACTGAGGTAGCTACTACTGAAACAGCTGAAAAAGATGCTACTGCTGCTCTTGCGACTGCAACTGATGAGTTGAAAGCTGCTGAAACAGCTAAGGAAAACGCGACTCCTGAAAATATTGCAAAAACAGAAGAAGCTCTTGCTAAAAATGCGAAAGAACAGGATAAACTCGCAGAAGAAGTCGCTGAAATCGACGCTGACTACAAAGCAACTATCACAGCTAAGGAAACAGCTACCGCTGACTTAGAAAAAGCAACAGCTGAAAAAGACGCCGCTGATAAAGTCGTCGCTGAAAAGGAAACAGCTGTAGCTGACGCAGAAAAAGCCGTAAACGGCGCAGAAAAAGCTGAGCTTGAAGCGCGTGTCACTACGCTCGAAGCAGAAAAAACTGATGCGGATAAGGCGCTTGCTGACGCAGAAAAAGCTCATGCTGACGCAAAAGCTGCTAACGAAAACCAAGCTAAAGCTATTCAAGACGCAACTGCTAAGCGTGACGCTGCAAAAGACGCGTCTGATAAAGCCGCTACTACCGTAACGGAAAAAGCTGCCGCTGTAGAAACAGCTGAATCCGCAGCAAAAGAAGCAAAAGCAGCTGTTGAAGCTGCTGAAAAAGCAATCTCTGCGACATCAACTCTACCACCAAAAGGATATCTCTCTCTCGCTAGATTCAACCCTGAAGAGACTGACATCGTCAAGTACCGCTACGATTTTGACGATGCTACAAATCAACACATCATTCGTGAAGCTACTCCGGAAGAAATTGCTCAAGGCAAAGCTAGTATTGACAAGTTCAGAAGTAAATACAACTACACTAAGGAGTCTATCAATTTCGTCGACCTTTATACAATCTACAGAAAAAACAAAGACGACAAAGACCTAGCAACTTTGGTTCAAGCTGCTGGTGTCGTGATGGCTGCGAAAATTGACACGGTCATCCCAGAAGAATACAAAAACATCAAATGGGACCTTGCTAACTTGACTGACGAACAAATCATCTACTTGTCAGAAATCCTTGCTGACTCAGTATCAACCATTCGTGAAGCCTTCCTCAAGATGGGCGAAACCCAATTCGAGGGTCATACTAAAGTAGGTGTTGGAAAAACCGCTCTACGTATCGTAAAAGCACAAGTTGAGCATTACAAAGAACTTGGTAAAAACAAAGACCGTGACCGCATTCTGCGCCATGACTTTGACAAATCCATTGAACATCTATGGTTCTATGAGAATTTAGGTTACGACCCAGGTAAAGTCGACACCACGCAAAACTTATACGAAATTATGATTCGTTCCACAAGAGGTATTCGGTCTACACTATTTGCTGATAGACATTCTAACTGGGGTCACCTAGAGACTTACCTCAACGGGAATAGCGTTGCGGCAGCAGCGTTCGTCGTGGATTCTCCAGAGTTCGTCACCGATGACCGACCAGACGGCATCTATTCTAATGTGTACATGGACATTTCAACCATCGACGACCCTAAAAACTTCGTAACAAGCGGTTCAGGTGACGAGACTCTCAAAGCTAACCTTCGTGCAGCTCAAGAAAAAGCAGCTGAAGCTGACAAGGCACTTACCGCAGCTAAAGCTGAACTAGCTACTGCTACTAAAACTGCTGACGCAGCAAAAGCCGCTCTAGACGAAGCAGAATCAGCTCTTACAGCAAGTAAAGAAACCGGTGGTCGCCTTGAAATGGCAGCTAACAACCTTGAACTTGCTAAGAAAGCTGCTGACAAAGCAAACGCCAGCCTTGAAGCTGCAAAAGCGACTCTTGCTACTTACAACGCAAGTGAGCCAGAAAAACAAGCTAACCTTGAAGCAGCGAAAACGGCACTTAAAGACGCTCAAGCTGATGCTGATAAAGCAGCTGAAAACCTTAAAGCAGCTCACGACCAAGTTGAAGTGCATCGCACCCACCTAATTACAATCGCAGCTCAAGTAAAAGGTTCAGCTGAAACCAAAGACCGCTTGACCAAAGAACAAGACGCTCTTACAAAACAACTCGACAGCTACAAGAACCCAGACGTTGCTATTAAAGCTGCTGAAAAAACAAAAGCTGAAGCCGAAGTTGCATTCAAAGCCGCTCAAGAAAAAGCTGACACAGCTCGTAAGAACCTTACAGTAGCAACTGCTACTCTAGAAAAAGCTAAAGGTGAACTTAGCGCAATCGACGCTGAACTTGCTAAACTTCTTGCGACTAAAACAAGCGCTCCTACAAAAGCTGGTACTAACGTAACCCTACCAGGTGGTGAACAAATCACTATCCAAGGTAGCAAGACAAACGTTGTTACTCCAGTTGTAAAAGCTCCAGTCGCAGCAAAACCTGTTCAAACAGCTCCAGTTGTTAATAACGTTACAAAAGGTGAAGCTAAAGCAACTACAGCTACCGTGACTAAACAGGCTGGTATAACTGTAACAACAACAGCAGCAGGTCAAACGGTCAGCTACTCACGCGTAGAACGTGCAAAAGCCCTACCAAATACAGGCTCACAAGAAAGCCTTATGATGCTTGCACTTGGCAGCATGATGACCAGCCTTGGACTTGCAGGAGCAAGAAGAAGACGTAGGGGGTGAGGAATGAAGATAATAAAAACTCTTTTAAGAGGTTTTGGGATCTTCTTATTGATAATTGTATCGCTTTCGATTTCACTGATGAGATATATTGAAAAAGAAATATTTAAAAGACCATGGAGGTGAACAGCAAAACGGACTTTTTGATAAATTGGTAGCGGAGATAAAACAAAGAAAAACTCACTTGAATTGTCAAGTAGAGCGCTATTGGATGATTTATACATTATTCAGCGATATTTCTGAAAAACAAATTAAGTCGATAAAAAGAAGACAGAAAGGGTAGAGATGAGAAAGATTCTATTTCGTTTTCCAGCATACTATTATCTAAATCCGATTAGCCTAATTTGTGCTGCAGGTATACTTTATATGCGATATTATGAGTGGATAAGTACATTTAAAAAGGTTGCCGAGTACGAATATTATAATGTTACTTATTCAAACCCCTATATAAACTTAGTGATAGGGACGTGCTTTTTAATTGTTTTAGTAGTATTGAATGTTTTATTATACCCATATGTGTTTGATGCTATTATAAAGTTTGTGGTAAGATATATCGGTCCATCACGATTAATGAAATTTTTTATAAGGCGGACAGTTTCTGTTTACCAGTATGAGATAGACCGTGGTGATATTTACACACATCATACGGTCGAATACGATCGTAATGGTTATCCAGTTGCGTTAATTCCACAATATAGTTTAGCAAAAAGTCGGGCCTTTGAAGAGGCACAGGTAACTGCAGCGACAAGCATATTTGCGCTTATACTTATTTATACAGGTGTCCTGTGCTTGTTTTTAAGTGGTTGGATGTTCTCGGCTGTGATTGGTTGGTTATTTGCTTGGAAATTTAATAGTGGTAAAAAGGTAAATACAGGAATAAAGTCTTGACTAAGCTAAAGGAGGAGCGAAAAATGAAAAAAAGTATCATCTGGTTGAGTGTGACATGCTTATTCTTAGTAGCTTGTGGAAAGTCTAAGGCTACAGCACCGTCCTCGACTGCTATGTCACATAAAAAAGTGGCACAGAGCAGCTCGACGAGCTCTTCTAAAAAGGTTGAACCAGCAAAAAAGGAAGTTGCAACTCCTAAAGTGAATAACAATGAGATGTATAGAGCAGCTATCGATGCATTTGCGCAAAAGCACGGCCAATCGTTACCGTCAGGCTACTTCAGTTATGCCTACTATGATATTGATAAAAATGGACAAGATGAGTTGCTCATCGGAAATAAAAATAGTAATGATTATTTTCTCTACGGCATTTACTACAACCAGCAAGGAACGGTTGAGCCAGTAGTCGAAGGGATAGTAGAAATAGGTCCCATCAATACCTCCATCAGAGTATTTCCGGACGGACGTATCAGCAGCACAGGCTGGGGGAGAGGTATGGGGGACGGAGATATGATAGTTTATCAATTACGTAAGGACAACTCTGGCGTGGATAAGGGAGCGCCTGTGTCCTTCAAACAATTGGAGTTCCCATGGGCGGAACTGGGATTGAATCCAGATGAAGCTCTGACATTTCTAGATTTGGAGTGGACGACCTACGATGTTAATGGTCAATAGGCGAGTGTTGGAGAAACGTCTGGAGCAGTCGGTGAGTTGATGGCTTTTCCAAGGGAATTAGCAGGTACCTATCACTATGTATCTGGCCTGCACCGTCAAACGGATAGTCCCCCAGGAAGTCCTGCTCAAGTGACCTTTTCAGAAGATGGTTCATGGGTCTCTAGTTTTTCAAGCGGTCAGATTGACCAAGTGAGAAAGGTAAACGAGAACTCCTACGTTTATACGGAGGGAGAGGGCTTTTCAGGCTCGGTCGGCCTTGGTGGAAACCCTGGTCCCGGTCGAACTATGGTCACAGGGCTTCAAGTAGAAGGAAACCAACTTAAGTACGTGTTGTGGGTTGTAACAATCGGGGCGGAAGATTATTCAAATCCAACGGTCTATACTGTCTACGAAAAAGAATAAACTCTATCAAAAGCGGATAAGGTGGATGCTCTGTTAGTAGCATATCGATCCTATTCGCTTTTCTTTTTAGGTGTTCAGGGGTGTATTGACAACTAGTGCTTGTTTTTTGAACCTTGGATATGATAATCTATTTTAAGTTGACGAAAGCGCTTTTATAGAGTATAATAAAAGAAAACTGGTTATAACCACCAAGGAGGAAAAGCAATGTTTCAGCTACCAAAAGAAGAACTAGAAAGATTGGGGGCCATCATTACAGTGACTGAGGTTTATCAGCAGCCGAGCCTGTGGAAAGAGGCTTATCAGCTCTATCATGACAAATTAGAGGTCATTACAGCCTTTTTAAACGACATTAAGGCCAAACACGACTTTGTTCAAGTTATTTTTACAGGAGCGGGGACCTCTGATTTTGTTGGTCAAACGATTACCAATCATTTAAATCAGGTTAATGATACCAAGCGGATTCGATTCATTACTGTGGGGTCTGTTGAGATTGTAGCTCGCCCACATGATTATTTACAGGCAGATATTCCGACGATTCTCGTGTCCTTTGCACGAAGTGGAAATTCTCCAGAAAGTTTGGCTACGGTAGAGATTGCAAAACGATTGGTGGATACCTTGTATCAAGTGACCATAACGTGCGCTCCTGAAGGAAAATTGGCGCAAGCTGCTGAAGGAGATGCTGCCAATCTTCTCTTGCTTCAACCAGCACTGTCAAATGACAAGGGCTTTGCGATGACGGGAAGCTACACGTGCATGGCCTTATCAGCCTTACTTGTGTTCTCACCAGAAGCAGTAGAAGTGAAAGCAGGCTGGGTAGAGACCATTGTGGCTCTTGGTCAAGATGTATTAGACCGAGAAGATGCTGTGCAAGACTTGGTGGATCTCGATTTTGAACGAGTCATTTATCTAGGAGCAGGTGGATTCTATGGCCTAGCTCACGAAGCTCAACTGAAGATTTTAGAATTGACAGCTGGAAAAATTGCGACCATGTACGAATCGCCACTCGGCTTCCGTCATGGGCCAAAATCATTGATTAACGAGAAGACCATTGTCATTCTCTTTGCATCAAATGAAGCTTATACAAGGCAGTATGATGTCGATTTGGTCAACGAAGTCTTCGGTGATCAGATTGCAGCACGTATGGTAGTACTCTCTGCTGATAAGCTCGCAGGTACAGAAGCGCCAAACTTTGTGCTTGCAGCAGGTGGTTCAGAGTTGCCAGATGTCTTTTTGACCTTCCCTTACATTCTCTTTGCCCAAACCTTCGCCGTTCTGACAGCCTTGAAATGTGACAATCTCCCAGATACCCCATCTCCGACTGGAACAGTTAACCGTGTGGTACAAGGGGTTACGATTTACCCCTTGTCCTAGGAGTCAACGAAGCCGTAGCGCTTCAGAGTGATATACTACAAAAAGTAGGAAACAACATTTGTTTACCTACTTTTTGTTTATTCTATTTGTGCGGTTATTGCCGACAGTGTATGAAAGGATGGGGTTTATTCATGCGGTAGAGTCAAGTTTGACTGGTCTAAGTCAATGTCTATTTGCCAGTCACCGTTGTCTCGAATGGTGCACTCGAAGTCGGTGGTGTATAGGACCAGTCGTAGTGTGCTATCTTTGCTGAATTTGTAAATGGTTGGTTGTAATTCCCACACAATATCCATCCATTCGTTAGCAGGTACTGTTTCGATTGTCAGGAGATTTGTGCGGTTTTGTAAGTTTAGGTAGCCCTTGCTGACGACGCGGTAGGGACTTTCTACAAATGGCAGTTCCATCAGGTTTTCGGTAGCGTAGAAGCGACCGTTATCAAGGCTGGCACGGGCTTTCATGCTAGGGATAGGAGCCAGTCGCTTGTCAGCCCCAAAATCCACTAGTTGAGCAGACAGCAGTCCTTTTTCCACACTTGATTTGACGCGGAGATGAAGGCGCACCCGACCATTTAGCTGTAGCTCTTCTGATATAGGGATGTCAATGGTGATTTGTTGGGCCTTATCTTCAAAGAGATCTTGTAGGAAGCTCGGATAAGCCTTGCCGTATTTGGTCAATTGCTCCTCAGGATATTGGTTGGAAATGGTGCGAATTCCCTTTCCAAGAGGGAACAATTTCTCTTTTTGTCCACCAAATTGGTTTAATTCTATCCAGCTTTGTTCTATGCTATTGTCTTGCCAGATGATAGTAGGAAGTTGGTAGTGATTCTCTTGGCCGAGCAATTTTTTTGTGAGCAGGGCATTCATGGACTCTCTAAAATCAATCGACTGCCAATTGTTCATGTAGACATGCGCCCCATTATGGAAAAAGAGGTGTTTGCTTACATGGTCTGGCAGAGCGTGGAACATATTCCACACATGAATAGGTTTCACATTCCAGTCTTGTGAGCCGTGGGTAAAGACGACCTCACATTGAACTTTGTCTGCATGGAGGAGGTAATTGCGGTCGTGCCAATATTGGTTGTAGTCGCCAGCTGTGCGATCAAGTGCCTGTCGTTCAGCATCAAATGTAGCTTGGTAAGAGGATTTGGTGCGCAGAAAATCACCTGCCTGTAGGCTACGAGAATAGGTGAGGGCTGTCAAACTATCCAAGTCTTCACCAGGATAGCCCCCAGGGCTTGTCACCAGTCCATTTTCACGATAATAGTTATACCAGGAAGAAATCCCAGCCTCAGCAATGACAACCTCAAGACCGTCTACACCTGTTGTCGCAAGGGCATTTGACATGGTACCTAAATAGGATAAACCCGTCGTTGCAACCTTTCCATTTGCCCAATCAGCCTTCACGACTTGTGAACGAGTATGGTCTGTGTAGGCCCTTGCTCGACCATTTAACCAATCAATAACAGCCTTAAAGCTATAGACTTGTTGGTAATCACCAGAGGTCATCATGCCTGTTGAGCCGAGAGTTCCAACACCTGATACATGGATACTAGCAAAGCCACGAGCTAAGAAATAGTCATTGAGTGAGTAAGAGCTGATATGGCCGACCTTCTCAGTTGCAGTACTAGTAGGAAGTAGGCGCTCATCGGCTGGAAGAGTTTTGACATCGGTTGGCGTAACTGTAATCGTGTGAGGCTCTTTGGTAGCTAATTGGCCTTCCATTTTATGAAGAGCTTTGTCACTGGCTTGGTCATTGACGCCTTGATGATAGGGACTATTAGTGATAACAGCAGGAACTTTTCCTGCAAAAGTAGGACGTAAAATGGAGACCTTAACAATGTCTGCTTGCCCAGATTTCGCCGTGTCAACTGGCGTTTCGACATAGACCACTTCACGGATAACCTTGCTTGTTGCAAATGTTGCTAAGGATTTTCCATTGAAGAAATGGTAGGTTTGATCTTCTGGAATCAGACCGTCGCTCACTAATTGATCAATGAGGGTATTACCAGACTTGGTGCGCATTGCGAGCAATTGGTAGAGGTTTTCAATTAGATTGCCATAGGTGATTGGAAATTGAGTGCTAGCTACAAAGTCCATCACATCTGTATAATCGACTCCAGGGACAAAACCTAATAACTGGAAAGCTACTTGATAAAAAACCTGATCAGACAATTCGCTATCTGATTGGAAGAAGGACAAGAGGTCCGTTTCCCAGTCTGCGATGAGATTAGACAGAGTGATGTCGGTATTTGCTGCCAAAAAGAAAACCTTTCGGACAAAATGTTCCAAGTTTTCCTTGTTGTTCGCTTCAGGTCGGAGAGCAAATCTTAGGCTTTCCAACTCTGCTAGCATGTCTTTTTGGGGTGTTTGGATATAAGAAAATTGATTAAAACGCATACATTCTCCTAAATGTTTCAAAATAGTCTTTACATTACCTATTATAGCTGATACAATAGTGTTTGTCTAAAACTTAATGGAGGAAATGAAAAAATGGACGTAGCAGTACATGTAAAGTACATTACAGAATTTCTTGCGACAGCACTTCTCATCATTTTAGGGAACGGAACTGTAGCAAATGTTGATTTAAAAGGCACAAAAGGAAACAATGCAGGTTGGATCTTGATTGCCATTGGTTATGGTTTGGGTGTCATGATGCCAGCCTTGATGTTTGGGAACGTTTCTGGGAATCATATCAACCCAGCTTTTACACTTGGCCTAGCCGTATCAGGTTACTTTGATTGGGCACTGGTTCCAGGATATCTTGCAGCACAACTCCTTGGTGCAATAGCAGGTCAAGCGGTTGTCGTTGGTGTTTACCGCCCTTACTTCTTGAAGACTGACAATCCAAATCATATCTTGGGATCATTCTCGACAATTTCAGCACTAGACGACGGTACAACAGCTAGCCGTAAAGCATCATGGATTAACGGATTCTTGAATGAATTCTTCGGTTCATTTGTCTTGTTCTTTGGAGCGATGGCGATTACTAAGCATTACTTTGGAGCAGAAGTTCTTGGCTTTTTAGCAGAAAAAGGTGCAGACTTGTCAGATGCAGCAACTAAATTACAAATCACTCACTACCTAAATCCAGGGTTGAACGTGGCGCACATGGGGCTTGGTTTCTTGGTAATGGCGCTTGTAGCAGCCGTTGGTGGACCAACTGGACCAGCACTTAACCCAGCTCGTGACTTAGGTCCACGTATCTTGCACCACTTATTGCCGCAAGCTGTTCTTGGTCAAGCAAAAGCAGACTCAAAATGGTGGTATGCATGGGTACCCGTTGTTGCGCCAATCGCAGCAGGTATCAGTGCTGTAGCTCTTTATAAACTAATCTACGGATAAAACAAATGAGGTCTTTAAGGCCTCTTTTTGTGGCGACAGTACAGAAAATTTTGCCTAGATTTACAGTCAAATATTTGTAAATTTTAGCGTTTTCCATTACAATAGAGAAGTATCGAAGTAAGGAAATGGAAGATGATGAAAGAGAAAACTATGGTTCCTGCGATTCGAGTGAATAATCGCAGGGTGAATCAAGCATTTTTTGAAGAAAATTTAGGCTTTAAAACCTATTTAGAAGATGCTGCCTTTGTTGAATTAGGTGCAACCTCAAGCGTAGCGACAAAGTTGGTGTTGATTGAATCGCCAAGTATGCGAACAAGGGCTGTTACAGGGGTGAAAAAGCTTCACAAAATCGTGATTCAGATAGCAGATCCGCTAGAAATTGAAGCCTTGCTAGCGCGTGGCAGTAGCTTTACTAAGCTCTATAAAGGACCTAATGGTTATGCCTTTGAAAGTATTTCACCAGAGAATGACACTTTTTTGCTCCATGCAGAAGAAGACGTATCAGAGCTTGTGCAAATCTTGCCACCAGTTGCCTTTCGTGAGTTGGACAGCTTTGAGAAATTAACAGCCTTTTCAGTTGAAAAGATTGTTATCAACACACCCCACCCTGAAGCAAGTCGTGCTTTTTATGAGAAACTATTTCCTGGACAAAGGGTAATAGCTTTCCGTGAAGCTGTTGGGGATGACTTGTTGGCTGAAGCAGGAGAGACATGGGATATTGATAGTTTACGAATTCCAGTCGCTGCTGATATGGATTGGTCAGTGCTGGAGGAGAACCTACAAGCTCCTTTCTTCAAAGACAAGAAAGAACGCTTTTTACAGACGATTGATGAAAGCAATATTGAATTGTGGTTTGAAAAATGAAGGCTATCTTAGATAAAATTGACCAGCAAATGGCTGAACATTTGTATCGTGGTGCGAGTCTAGCTCTCTACCATCAGAGCAGCTGGCATGACTACTATATCGGTTATAGCGAAGAAAATGTAGTGACGCAAGCAGGATTGACCTATGATCTGGCATCTGTTTCCAAGGTTGTCGGAGTGGGTACAGTCCTGATTTTTTTGCTAGAAGAAGGCATCATTGAGTTAGATAAACCTCTTGTGACCTACTACCCTTGCTTTCATGACAGCAGTGTGACCATTCGTCAACTTGTCACGCATACGACAGGGATTGATCCCTATATTCCTAATCGAGATTCCCTTGATGTTGCAGGGCTTAAGAAGGCGATAGAAGAGATCCGAGTGACTGCTGATAAGCACTTTCGCTATACGGATATTAACTTGATTTTGCTTGGGTTCATGTTGGAGGAATTATTAGGGAAGCCACTGGATACCATTTTACAGGAGCGAATTTTCACACCGTGGGGGATGACAGAGTCACAATTTGGACCAGTTGTGACAGCTGTTCCAACGCTTAAGGGAGAGCCGGCAGGGATTGTACACGATCCCAAAGCCAAGGTGTTAGGAGCCCATTGTGGCTCAGCAGGACTCTTTTCGACTCTAGCAGACTTAAAAAGGTTCCTGAATCATTACTTGGAAGGAGAATTTGCGAGGAATTTGAGTCAGAATATCAGCTTTTCAAAACCCCGTTCAATCGTTTGGAATCTTGAAAATGGTGGTTGGCTGGATCATACAGGCTACACAGGTCCCTTTGTCTTGGTTCATCCTCAAAAGCAGCTAGCAGCGATTTTTCTGACTAATCGCACCTATGATGAAGATAATCGCCCCTTGTGGATTGAGAAGCGAAAGGAGCTATATCAAGTGATTGTAGAGACCTTGGAGCAAAGTTTATAACATAGGGGCTAGTTCCAGTAGCATGAAATAGAAAAAAGAGAGGAGTCATACTCGTGATTTCAAAACCGCGACTGTGCTTCCTCCTTTCTTTTTAGATAGGATTTACCAATGGCGTAGATGAAAAGATTGGAATAGAAAAAAGTAGTTCTGATTGTTCAGAACTACTTTTTATTTTTAGTTACCTGAAATTTCGCGAGCAGCATCGTCCATTGAAAGAACTTCGTGGAAGACACGTTGTGTCAATTCAGTTTTTTGTTCCTTAGTGAGGTACTTGGTGTTTACACAGTAACCAGAGATACGTACGATAACGTCTTCACCGTTCATAATCTTGTCATAAACATCTTGAAGGTCCATAACGTTCAAGTTAACGTGTTGTCCACCATTTTCGAAGTAACCATCAAGGATTGTTACCAAGTTGTTGACTTGCTCATCGAATGTCTTACCGAGTGCTTTTGGTGATACTTGAGTTGTCAATGAAATTCCGTCATTTGCATGTTTGAAGTTCAATTTAGACAAGGAGTTCAAGTTTTGCAACCAACCACCACGAGATTTAGATGTTGGGTTTGCACCTGGTGGGAAGAATTCTACTTTAGAAGTGTTAACAGAACCATCTTCGTTGAGGAATACACCACGGTGAACAGGGGAGTTCGCCGTTTGTTTAGAGTAAGCAACGTTAGAAGTGATGGTCAAGATAGAAACAGTTGCTTCTGCATTCTTGTACAATTTATGTTTGTTCAAGCGTGTGAAGAATGCTTCCATGAGCCATTTTGCAATGTCATCTACACGGTCATCATCTTCACCGTAACGTGGGAAGTCACCAGTTACTTCGTAGTCGTAGATAAAGCCATCTTCGTCACGGATTGGTTTTACTTGTGCATATTTAATCGCAGAAAGTGAGTCAACTGTATTTGCAAATCCACAGATACCGAATCCCATGTTTGCACGAAGGAAGGTTGGCAAGAATGCCATTTGAACAGCCTCATAGTTGTACTTATCGGTCATGTAGTGGATGATGTTCATCGCATCTACATAGGTATCAGTCAACCAGTCAAGCGCTTTTTCAAAGTTCTTGATAACTTCATCGTATTCAAAGACTTCAGAAGTGTTTGGCTCTACGCAGTCAAATACTTTGTAGTCTTTGTGAACATCGTCATAACCGTTGTTCCAGCTTGAAAGAAGGGCTTTAAGAACGTTTACGCGAGCTCCGAAGTATTGGATGTTGTGGCGTTTATCTTCGCTTTCTGGGTCAAGTGGTGATACACAGCATGAGATACAGCTCATTTCACCATATCCGTCTTTAGCCATTGTTGTGACACCTTCGTACTGAATAGAAGAGTGTTTGTGGCTCATTGACATACAGTAGCGACGGAATGAATATGGAAGTTGGTCAGACCAAAGAACAGTCAAGTTTGGTTCTGGAGAGTTACCGATGTTGTCAAGTGTGTTCAAGAAACGGTAATCCATTTTTGTAACACGGTGACGACCATCGTTCCCCATACCTGCCATAGAAGTTGTAAGGAAAGTTGGGTCTCCTGAGTAGATTTCGTCAAATGCTTTTGTACGAGCAAATTTAACAGTACGAAGTTTCAATACGAAATCATCTACAAATTCTTGAATTTCTGATTCTGTAAATGTACCACGAGCCAAGTCACGTTCTGCATAGATGTCAAGTACGATTGGCACACGTCCAAGTGAAGTTGCTGCACCGTTGATGACACGACATACTGCCATGAAGGCGATGTTAACCCATTGGATAGCTTCTTTTGTATTCAAAGCAGGACGGCGTACATCAACACCATAGTGGTCACCCAAACGAACAACTTGTTGTAATGCTTGGTACTGCATGTTGATTTCTTCACGAAGACGGATTGATTCTTCGTCGATTTCATTGATAGAGTTCCAGTCTGCAACTTTTTCTTCCATCAAGTAGTCTGCTCCATAAAGGGCAAGACGAGCGTACATACCGATGATACGTCCACGTGAGTAAGCATCTGGAAGACCAGAAACGTGATGAGAGTGGCGCGCGCGACGAATGTCAGATGTGTAAGCGCGGAAGATACCGTCGTTTACAGTTGTTGCGTGTTTTGTGTAAATTTCATGAAGAAGTGGGTCAGGAGTATAGCCGTTTTCAATCAATGTTGTTTCAGCCATACGGATACCACCACGAGGCATGAAGTTCAATTTGAACAACTCATCGTTTTGGATACCGAAAATCACTTCGTTATCTTTGTCGATGAAACCAGCTGGGATATCGGCAATAGAAGTCGCACGGTCAATATCCATTGGGAAACGAGTATCTTCATATCCTGCTTTTGTTTCTTCGATGATTTTCTTAATGTGGAGAGAGCGTTCCGTTGGACCTGCAAGGAAACTTTCGTCTCCGTCGTATGGAGTGTAGTTAGCTTGAACGAAGCGAGTGACACTAGCTTTATCTTGCCAGTCATTACCTTTGAAACCTTCCCAAGCTTGGGCGAAAATGTCTTCAGTTACATTTTTTGTTTTAACTTTTGTTGACATGAGGGTTCTCCTTTTATATTTAGGGCAAATGTGCCTTTATGCCTATTATTATACCACTTGAGACCACTTTCTACAAGGCAAAAATACTTGAAAATAAATGAAAGAACTTGCAGGAATCTTACATTCTTTCAATTTAATTTTCAAATGTTTTGTAGTGAATTTTAGCGGAAATAAAGAAGATGGGTTATACTAGAGAAAAGGTGGTAGAAAGTATGCTTATTTTTCCCTTAATCAATGATACTTCTCGAAAAATTATCCACATTGATATGGATGCTTTTTTTGCGGCCATTGAAGTGCGGGACAATCCTAGCTTGAAAGGAAAGCCTGTGATTATTGGGCAGGATCCCCGTTTGTCTGGTGGTCGTGGAGTTGTTTCGACCTGTAATTATGAAGCGAGAAAGTTTGGAGTGCATTCGGCTATGAGTAGTAAAGAAGCCTATGAGCGTTGTCCACAGGCTGTCTTTATTGCAGGAAATTATGAAAAGTATCAGACTGTGGGACAGCAAGTAAGGGAGATTTTCTATCGCTATACGGATTTGGTAGAGCCGATGAGCATTGATGAAGCCTATTTGGATGTGACAGAAAATAAAATGGGAATTTCATCTGCGGTTAAGATTGCAAAACTCATTCAACATGACATTTGGAATGAACTGCATCTGACGGCTTCTGCTGGAGTGTCTTATAATAAATTTTTAGCAAAAATTGCTTCAGATATGGAAAAACCTCACGGGCTGACCCTTATTTTGCCAGATGAGGCAGTTTCTATCCTATCGACCTTACCTGTGGAGAAATTTCATGGAGTCGGCAAGAAAACAGTTGAAAAGTTACATGAAATGGGCGTATATACAGGTGAAGACCTACTTGGTATCGCTGAGATGACCTTGATTGATGCCTTTGGTCGCTTTGGCTATGATTTGTACCGCAAGGCACGGGGAATTTCTAATTCTCCTGTCAAGGTCAATCGTATTCGCAAATCAATCGGTAAAGAGCGGACTTACCGCAAACTTTTATATTTGGAAGCAGATGCTAAGAAGGAGCTAGCAGGTCTGTCCGAACGAGTAGCAGATAGCATGCAGAGACAGCAGAAAAAAGGACGAACCATTGTCTTAAAAATCCGCTATGCCGACTTTACAACTCTCACCAAGCGGGTGAGCATTGCTGAAGCAACTGATCAAGCCGATGTCATCTATCAGCAAGTAGAAGGAATACTAGAGCATATTGCGGATTGGAGTAAGGGGATTCGTTTGCTAGGAGTGACGGTTACGAATTTTAATGAGTAGCTAGAGCGATAGGAGAGGAACTTTTTCTATATTCTTCCATTTGCATTATTAGTATAATGATATAAAAGGTGGTACAATAAAAGAAAATGCCTAAGGAGGCCTTTGTGTCATGATTCATTTAGTTTGTCCGAATCCTGCTTTAGATAGAACGCTGTTAGTGGAGCGCATTGAGAAAAATATTCCGCTTCGTCCGAGTGAAGTGAGGGAGTACCCTGGTGGAAAAAGTTTTAATGTCGCTTATGCTCTCAAAGAAAATGGCGAGTCAGACTATGTGATTCATACCATTTTAGGAGGCAGAATCGGTCAGTATATTCAAGATTTGAATGCAGATAAGGGCAATGCCTTGCAGATTGTTGAAAATTCGCAAAATACCCGTACCTGTAACATTTATATGGAAACAGAGACAGGTGATGTGACCTTGTTTTATGAGAAGGGCTTGGAGTTGACGGAAGATTTGTTGGCCCAATTTACCAAGCAATTAGAAGATAGTCTTTCAGAGGGAGATTGGTTGGTCTTTTCAGGTAGCTTAATGAAAGGCATACCAGATGATTATATCAAGCAAGTGATTGATCGCCACTCAGGGGTTCATACGATTGTTGACACTAGCGGGGGAGCCTTGCGAGCAGCCTATCAATCGAAACCAAGTTTGGTCAAGATTAACAATGAAGAACTCAAGGATATTTACCCAGAATTGGATGAGGACAATCCAGAGCAGATTTTAGCGATTTTAAAAGAAAAAACACCGCATGAAAATATGATTGTTACCATGGGGGCTAAGGGAAGTTTAGCCAAGATAGGAAATCGCTTTTTCCGAGTGGCACCTCTACGTGTTGAGGCGCTGAACCCAATTGCGTCAGGGGATTTTTACTTGGGTGTCTTAGTCAAAGGTTTGAGCCGACAAGAAGCCCCTGAACGCTATCTCCGTGAGGCAGCAGCTTTTTCGGCAGCTAACTGTTTGCAGTATTTCCCAGAGGTGGACAAAGAGCAGTACAACGAATTACTCGAAAAAGTAACGGTTGAAGAATTGTAGAATAGGAGGAGTGCTATGGGATTTTTTGATCAGATGAAAGACCAAAGTTCTTTTTCAACAGCTTCTAGCGCAGATAACTTACATTACGTGGTTCTTCAGGTGACATTAAAAGAGAAATTTTGGGGGACAGGTTCTGGGAATTTGACGGAATTAGAAGATGTTATCAATCGTCAAGTTCAAAAAGGCTACAGACTTCATACGATTACGACAGCTAACGGTGGAAGCAAAGGCTTGGGTGGAGGAGATCGTATTCAGGCTACCATGGTCTTTGAAAAGATTGTGTAGGGAGTTAAAAACAGAAAAAGGTTAGGCAAAAAGTACCAAAACTGCTCATTTTTATAGTTCGAGCAGCTTAACGCAGTAGTTGTCTGGTTTGTAAAACGTTGATAAATCAACATTCTATTAAAAAGGCTAGCGAAGAAGAGTTCGCTAGCCTTATTTCCAACCGTTCACAATTCTCAATTGCATGGGGCGAGCTGTGCTCGGTCTATTTCCAGCCTTCCACCATTCTCAATTGTGAAAGCTAGTCAACATGCGGGGATGGGAGTAAAATAATCCAGTGGATTATTTTAGCCTGAATCTAGAAATAAAGGAGTGAGGATAATCGATTTCTATGAAATCACGATTTTGTCCCACTCCCTTTTTGTGTTAATGGTTTGATTCCAGTGAGCCAAGGTTAACTTGTTCATTGGTTGTGCGGATAATGAGTTTATTTGGAGCATCTTTTGGGCTGAAAGTTGCCTTTGCGCCGTCTCTATTTTCTTCGATTTTGAGATTCTTATATTCGCTTCCTACGTTGATTCCCATCTGTGTCAGATGTTCCTTTCGGAATGCTTCCTCTTGAGCTTTGGTGGTTTCGTCATTTTCTGACTCAGTATAGGTATGTGGAGCGTAGTAGGCTTCACGCAGTTTCTCCCAATCATAAGAGACAATCACATCAAGCTGGGTATCTTTTTGGCTCTTTTCGGATAAGCCAATGTTGATATCTGCATGGTATGGGCCAGTGGTCTCCATTTTGGTGGTGCCGAGAATGGTTGTATCATGCAGGTGGATGGAGCCAGCGTTTTGAATTGTGACATTTTCAAGTGTACTGGTTTGGTAGGATTGTATGGCAACGGATGCGTCCATGGTCATATTTTTCAGGTGAGAATGTTGGAATGTGAGGGAGCCATTGCTAGATATGTGGATTGTTCCGCCTTCTAGCTTGACATTATCACCATAGATGTAGCCACCCCAGTCAAGATTTTTGATACGGACGTTATGGAGCGATAGAGAGTCGCTGTAGTTCCAACCAGACAGTTTTTCAAGTGTTTTTCCTTTGGGAACAAGGATGGTCAATTCTTTGAGTTCATGATTGCGCGCTATGTTGATGGCTAATTCCTGTCCTAAAAATTGCATGATTCCTTGAATATGGAATTTGGGGTCTTTCCCTTGAATGGTGAGGGTATGATTATCCTGTTGCAAAGAGAGGGAACGGTAGCGGAAATTATCAAAATTGGCATAGCGGACATGGAATTGATCATCTGGGGATTCGTCGACTTGAACTGTCCTCGTTTGGGAATCAATCGTGATTTCTTTGATGTCTTTATAGGTTTCTTCTGTCAAGCTAGGAGTAGAAATGGTCTGGATATCTTCAATACCTCCCATGAAGTAGCCAACACCGCAAAGAATTAAACCTGAAATCAAGGTAATAAAACCCGTTAATAAGGTAATCGTAATTTTCTTTTTCATGCTGTTTTACCTCGCTTTAAAATCCATTGAAAGAGAAATTTGACTAGGCGACCTGACCAGTAGGCAAAGAGTCCTGTGACAACATAGAGAATGGCTGCGCCACCGATGAGACCAATTCCTGTCCCAAATCCCATGAGAAAGGCTGGGAGGGATTGACCAAGGAGGCTAAAGGCTTCCCAGATAAGATAACCACCTGTCACGATGAGCCCCAGTCCCAATAGGAAGGCCGAGAGGATGAGTCCTGCAACTCCTGCGATTATCAGAAAAAGTATGCCGATCAAAAGGAGCAACAAGGGAATGGCAATGGGAAGCGAAAGGAGGGCAAGAACAGCTAGCCAAATGGTTTTAGTCTTGCTTTTACGCTCGGCAGTCATCTCTTCTTCGATATGGCGGTCAAGGATATTATTGATAATATCACTAGCTGCTTCTTTTGGAGAGCCTAATTCTTCAATCAAGGCTGCTTCACCTTCTGGACCTGCATCATCAAAGTATTCTTTAAAATAATTCACCGCTGCCTGGTATTCTTTGTGGGGCAATTTTTTCAGATGTTTTTCTAACTGCTCCATGTATTCAGTTCTTGTCATGACGAATGCTCCCTTCTATAATGCCATTGATAGTCGATGTGTAGGTGTCCCAATCTTCCTTGAGCCGAACCAGTTGTTCATGTCCAAGTTGGGTTAAGCTATAGTATTTGCGCGTACGGCCTTGGTATTCTTGGGAATAGGTGGCCAAATAATCATTCTGCTCCATCTTTTTTAAAATAGGATAGAGAGCAGATTCCTTGATATTGGCAATGAGCTTAATGGTCTGACTGATTTCATAGCCATAAGAATCTTTGGACTCTAAAATCGCTAGGATGAGAAATTCTGTCAGCACAGCGGGTACAGGAAAGTACATTGCAACTCCTCCTTTGCTTTTTGATTTGTTTTGAGTATAGATTGATATCGGATATATATCAAAATTTAGTATATATAAAATATACACCCATAAATCCAAAATGTCAATAGATTTTATATGAAAAACAGTAAAAAAACTGAAGAAACGAAGTAGTCTCTTCAGCTTAAATCATCTATTTTTTAAAAAATACCTGAATATCTTCTTCTGTAATCCCAATCATGGAATCAATGGTCAGGAGATTTTCTTCAGTTAGGATGTAGGATTGGGGGGCTTCTTCTTCTGAATTAGTGCTAGCTATGGTCTCAGTTTCTAGCACCAGCTCGGCCACCCCTGTCTCAAAGCGCTCCTTGAGGTAGGTCTTACGACTTGTTCCTGCATTTTTTACGGCATAGTCAAAGGCACTGTAATCCCCCAAGAGAATGAGTTTGCTCTTTGAACGGGTAATAGCAGTGTAGAGGAGGTTGCGCTGGAGCATGCGGTAGCTGGTTCGTGTGATTGGCAGGATGACGACCTGAAACTCGCTCCCCTGTGATTTGTGGATAGACATGGCATAGGCTAAGGTGATTTTGTACCATTCGTTGCGGGGGTAGGTCACTTCACTTCCGTCAAAGTTAATTGTGATTTCGTCCTGCTTGGAATCGCTATATTTGGCAGGAAGAAGATCGGTAATGTAACCTAAGTCTCCATTAAAGACATTGGCTTCGGGATCGTTGACCAAGTGAATGACACGGTCTCCCTGACGAAAACGGATCTCGTTTTGGAGAAATTCAAGTTGCCCTTCTGCGAGCGGATTTAGGAGGGCTTGAGTCGTGATATTGAGCTGGTCAATACCTGCTTGTCCTCGGTACATGGGAGCGAGGATTTGTACTTCTTGTGCCTTGATTCCTGATTGAACGGCTGCGCTGACAATCCGATCAATGAGCGCAGGAATTTGTTCGTTCTGGGCTTCAAAATAGGAACGATCAGCCTTTTTCTCTCGGAAATCAGGAGGAAGTTGCCCTTGTCGGATATGGTTCGCCAAGGTGACAATCGTTGAGTCGTCTGACTGGCGGAAGATTTTTTCCAGAGTAATGCTTGGAATAGCAGGAATATTCAGCAAATCAGCTAAGACTTGCCCAGGACTGACAGAGGGCAATTGCTCAGCATCTCCTACAATTAAGACCTGAGTATTGGATGAAATGTGCTGAAACAGCTGGTTGGCAAGCCAGGTATCTACCATGGAAAATTCATCAATGATAATAAATTCAGCATCTAGATACTCGTCTCGATAGCTTTCTTCCTGACCTTCTGTCAAGCCAAGATGGCGGTGAATGGTCGCACTTGGCAGTCCTGTCAATTCATTCATTCGTCTAGCAGCCCGACCTGTTGGTGCGGCAAGTAAAATCGGGCAATCGCCTGTCATCTTGGTCAGGTTGATTCCGTGGAGCATAGCATAAATGGAAATAATCCCATTGATGACCGTTGTTTTTCCGGTTCCTGGTCCTCCTGTCAGGATAAAGAGCGGATTGTTGAGGGCTTGATGAATGGCCTGTTTCTGAATGGTGTCGTATTGGAAACCTGAAAGCTCCTCGACTTCACGGATGGCAGCGTCAATCTTTTCAGCTGAAAAGGTGGGGACTTCTTGTTTGTCTAATAAGCGCTTGATTTGCTTATGGATACCTTGTTCTGCAAAAAAGAGGGAATTATCAAAGATTTTGGTGTCCATTTGCTGGACCTTGCCGTCTTGAATCAATCCTGTTAATTCTTGGGCGACAAGAGCAGGATCCAGCTCAATCTTGCGGGCTGTTTCAAGTACCTCTAGGGAGTGTTCCAATAAATCACGGGCTTTGATATAGGTGTCGCCCGTCTCCATAGACTTGTGAATCAAACTATAGAGCATGGCAGCCCGAAAACGCTGCGGAGAATCGCTTGCGATTCCTAGAGTTTCTGCAATTTTATCAGCAATGGTAAAACCCAGTCCTTGCACATCTTCCACCAGTTGATAGGGGTTTTCGGTAAGGACATCGAGTGTTTTTTCCTTGTATTGGTCTTGGATTTGAAAGGCTAGTTTGTTAGGGATACCGTATTCAGCTAGTTTTGCTAGAGTGACTTCTGTGCCGTAGTTGGCATGCAATTTCTCAAGGAAAGCCTGCCGGTATTTGGCAGAAAGTCCCGTAATTTGCGTTAATTTCTCAGGTTCAGCGAGAATGTGATCAATGGTATTTTCTCCGTAGAGTTCGACAATTTTTTCAGCCGTTTTGCGCCCAATTCCTTTAAACTGATCGCTGGAAAAATATTTGACCAAGCCAGCAGCAGTTGGTTTGCTACGTTCATAGCGCGTGATTTGGAGCTGCTGACCATACTTGGGGTGGGTGACGAGATGACCATAAAATTGATAATCTTCCCCCTCGATGACATCTGCAATCGTGCCTGTCACAATGATTTCGTAGTCATCATAGTCACTATCGGTATCATCGATTTCAAGTAGCAGAATCTTGTAAAAATTGGACGGATTTTCAAAGATGATGCGGTCAATGGTTCCTGTAAAATAGAATTCGCTCATAGTGTTTCCTAATGGTATCTGGGTAGTGAAAATCCCAAGCTCAGACGTCAATGAAGAAAGAATACAACGTTTAGCTTGGGAGTCCTGATTAGAATGATTTAATGCGGTTGAGAGGCCAGAGGCGGAATACGATTTTGCCCTTAATATTAGCCTTTTCAAATGTACCGACATTGCGACTGTCCAGTGACACTAAACGGTCATCGCCCAGTAGATAATACTGTCCATCTGGGACCTGAGTCGTGAATGTTGGATTGTAGTGTTCATCTTGTGTGAAGGCTTGAGCAGCTTGGGCACGCTCTTGGAAAGATTTATTGTAGGAGTAAGTCGCTTGCAATTTATCTTGGGCAAAGGCAGCCTTGTATTCGTCAAGATATGGCTCAGGAACTTGTTCGCCATTGACATAGAGTGTATCATTTTCATAATGAATGGTATCACCTGGTAGACCAATAATTCGTTTGACAATGAGTTTTTCCTTGCCGCTATCGTCTGTTTCGCTGGCTACGACAATGTCAAATCGCTTGACGTCTCCGACTTTCAGCATGACCAATTGCTCCTTATCATAGAGCGTGGGATCCATAGAATGACCATCCACACTAACAAGACTCCAGATAAAGAGCCTAGAAAGGATAGCGAATATGACAACAAGGGAGAATAATCCCCATTCTTTCAAAAAACGTTTCATAGTTGATACCTCATTTACGACGTGATAAGAGTGCCTGTGCTTTCTGAGTATTGGCAAAATGTAGTTTGGCAGTTTGTTCAAGTCCAGCCATGCCATATTGAGCCAGAATATCTCGAGCAATGTGGTCTGATTGTTTTCCGGCACCAGATGGTAAGTTGTGTCCGATTTCCTGACCTAGTTGGGCTAGGTTCTCCAAAAACATGGCGCGTGCGATAATGGATGATACAGCGACGGCCAGGTATTTTCCCTCAGCTTTTTCTTCTAACGTGATTGGATTTGGAAAGTGATTGCTTTCCTGAGCCAGATAGCGACTGTAGTTTTTACTGCTAGTAAAAGCATCGATGACAATCTCTTGTGGCTGTACTCCCTTTTGTAAGAGCAGAAAAATGGCCTGATTGTGCAGGGCGACCTTGACAGATACTGCATTGTAGCCTTTCTCGATGACTTCATTGTATTTCTTTGGGGTCAATAGCAGAGCTTGGTGCGTGATTTTTTCCTTTAACACTGGTGCGATTTGGCAGATTTTCTGGTCTGTTAGCCGTTTGGAATCATCCACGTCGAGTGACTTGAGAAAAGCATGGTCATCTGGCGTCACAAAACTCGCAACAACAGCCAGCCCTCCAAAATAAGACCCATTTCCGACTTCATCTGTTCCAATTATTGGAATCTGTTGGGATTGTATTGGCTGATGAGGAGGTTGCTTTTCTTGGTAGCCCCATTTCTGCGCCAAGAAACTGGCCTTTTCTCCTTGAAACATCAGCTTGCCTGATTGGTAGAGGGTGATACTAACACCGTCTACCTTGAAAAAGGCTTCGACATAGGGATTCTTACTAGGTAGTTGATAATGGGCATACTGCGCTTTTAGCTGTTGCTTTTGTTGATCATCTATCGTTATCACAAGATTGTTCATCTTCTTATTGTACCATAAAAGAGGAAAACTGTGGAAGGAAAGATTGGGAAGCGTGAAAAAACAAGAGAGCCAGGAAAAATGGATATTCCGTTTTTGATTCGAAGGTTAAGCGCCGTTTCCTTTTCAAGGATAGTAAGGACTCAAGCTGTCCTTTATCGAATTTTGGAGCATGTTTTTTGGAGCAACAGATTCTTTGGTTTTACCCACTATGGCTCTCTTTTTCCTAACCATCTCAGTCTTTAAACGAGAAGTGGATGATCACACTCTCTTTCTCTACAAGGACCTCAATCGCAAGCAGATTTTCTGGGCCAAGTATTGGAGTTTGATTGTGATGATTCATATCTTTCTGGGGATTAGTTTTCTAGTTTCACTCGGTGTTTTCTATACTCGTGTGATTCACATGGACTTTGCGACAGCAACGTTTTTTCATAGTAGTGTGGCCGATACCTTAGCGAGTGCAACGGCACTTGCCACCATCAGTCTAAAAGCTGTCGTTTCGATGACGATTGCTAGCGTACTTTGCTTTTATTGGAATATAGGAGCAACCATGGTGAGTGCTATTGCTTTAAGCATTGTTAGGATGATTACGACGGCAACGGGTGGTCCCATCGGCCTCCTCTTTCCGACAGGTTATTAGGAAATGGCTTGGACAGGCAGTCGGGATGCCCTTCTTGCTATAGCTGGAGCGAGTTTTATTACTCTTTTCTAGGTGTTAGTGTTGACACGCATAAATCGGAAAAAATTTGCTCAGTTGGAATTTTAGATGAACAAGGGCGATTATCTCGTTCAGATTCGCTCCCTCGTTTTTTAGGAAACGCTCAGCAATTTCAGTATACAGAAAGTAAGCATAAGATTGATAAGTTTCGCTTTGTCGATTTTGTACGGAGAAAGACCATTCTTTAAGGGTATTGGGATTAGCCAAATGGCTGATTTTACGATATAATATGAATTGAGGTATTTTTATGGCAAACTTAAATCGATACAAATTTACATTTGGAGAAAAACAATTAACACTCACGACAGAACATGATAATCTCTTTATGGAAGAGATTGAGCGCATCCTACAGGAAAAATATCAAGCAATTAAAGAAAAAATGCCGATGGCGGATTCTGAGACTTTGGCGCTATTGCTTGCAATCAATGCCTTGTCTGTCCAGTTGAAACGAGAGTTGGAGCATGAAAAAGTAGAGGTGGAATTAGCTAGTGTCAAAGAAAAAGTGCTCAAGAAAAACGTAACTCTCCTAGATCTAGATGAACTCGAGGATCCATCATGATAACGTTGCTTTTGTTTATTATATTATGTTGGAGTTTTTATATCGGCTACAGTCGTGGGTTAGTGCTGCAGAGTTATTATACCTTTGCTAGCATCTTTTCCCTTATTATTGCTGCGAGTCAATACAAAAAAATAGTGGCTCTGTTGTATCTGTGGGTACCGTTTGCAACGGCAGGGCAGGGTGCTAGTACCTATTATTTTGAGAGCAAGTATTTATTTAGTCTTGATAAGATTTTTTATGCTGGCTTGGCCTTTTTCCTTATCTATGCTATAGTTTATCTTTTTATGCGGATACTGGGATTGTTGGTGCATTTACTCCGTTTTGTCGATCCGGATACGACGGTGACCAATGCAATCAGCGGTATTTTAGCGATGGTTGTGACCGTTATTTCGTTGCAGATGTTGTTGACGATTGTAGGCACTATTCCCCTAGCAGCGGTGCAAGATACGCTGCATAAAAGTTGGCTGGCCAATGCGATTATTCAGTACACACCGATTACGAGTAGCTTGTTCAGAAAACTATGGCTTGCAGGGCTTGGCTAATAGAGTGGCTTCATTTAGAAAAGGGGTTGAGCACGTGTTGCCCAATCCCTCTGTTTTACTTGAAATTGGAAGACATGTGCAAATTCACCCTTAAATAATTAGGTTGATAGGATGAATATGTAATAGAAATGCAGAATGAAAGAGGATGAACCTCGGAGAAAGAAAATGAACCAGAAAATTATGGAAACCTTGGAGTTTCACAAGGTCAAGGCCTTGTTGGAACCCTTTATCGTAACAGAACAGGGAGCGTTTGAACTACAGGCTCTTGCGCCAATGACAGATGCGGTGCGGATTCAGCAAGCCTTTGATGAAATGGCAGATATGGGGCAACTTTTTGTTGAGCATCCGCATTTTAGCATAGGAGCAACTGTTGATATTGCGCCAGCCATGAAGCGTTTGGACTTGGAGGCAGATCTCAATATTTCTGAAATCTTAGCTGTCAAAAAAGTTCTCGAAGTTTCAAAAGAATTAGCAGATTTTTACCAGCAATTGGAAAATGTCCATTTGACTCAATTGTCGTCCTTATTTGAAAAAATTGAGTTATTTCCCCATATCCAAGGCAGTTTACAGGCGATTAATAATGCGGGTTTTGTGGAAGATTTTGCTAGTGAGAGATTAGCCAAGATTCGCAGGAAGATTCGCGAGTCTGAAGATCAAATCAGACAGGTCTTGCAAGACATGCTTAAGACCAAGAGTGATATGCTGACAGATACTGTTCTGGCCAGTCGGAATGGTCGCAATGTCCTACCAGTCAAAAATACCTATCGTAATCGAATTTCAGGTGTGGTGCATGATATTTCTGCTTCTGGGTCAACCGTTTATATTGAACCTCGTGCAGTTGTGTCCTTGAATGAGGAAATGACCCATGCCAAGGCAGAAGAACGCCATGAAATCAGCCGTATTTTGCAAGAATGGTCCAATATGCTGCGGCCCCATGGCCGTGTCATTCGCAACAATGCTTGGGTCATTGGCCACCTTGATCTAATCTGTGCCAAGCATGTATTTGATAGGACCTATCAGGCGACTATCCCAACTCTATCCTTGTCGAAAGATATTGCCCTATTAAATGTTCGCCATCCACTTTTAGCTCACCCCATTCCCAATGACCTGTATTTCAAGGAAGAATTGACAGCTATCGTGATTACAGGTCCCAATACAGGTGGTAAGACCATTATGCTGAAAACACTGGGGTTGACGCATCTCATGGCCCAGTCTGGTCTTCCTATTTTGGCGGATAAGGGCAGTCGAGTTGGATTATTCCGCGAAATGTTTGCGGACATTGGCGATGAACAGTCGATTGAGCAAAGTTTATCCACCTTCTCTAGTCACATGACCCATACAGTCGATATTTTAGCCCGAGCTGACCAAGATTCTCTTATCTTGTTTGACGAATTGGGAGCGGGGACTGATCCACAAGAGGGAGCTTCGCTTGCCATGGCGATTTTGGAAGACTTGCGCTTGCGAGGCATTAAAACCATGGCGACCACCCATTATCCTGAATTAAAGGCCTACGGAATCGAGACAATCGGTGTGGAAAATGCCAGCATGGAATTTGATAGCCAGAGCCTGCGGCCAACTTACAAGTTTATGCAGGGTGTTCCAGGGCGTTCCAATGCCTTTGAGATTGCAACGCGACTCGGCTTATCAACGGCTATTATTAGCGATGCCGAAAGCATGACAAAGACCGACAGTGATGTGAATCACATTATTGAAAAGCTAGAAGCGCAAACAGTAGAAAGTCGTAAGCGTTTAGATACCATTCGTGAAGTCGAGCAGGAAAATCTCAAGATGAACCGTGCCTTGAAGAAACTCTATCACGAATTTTCACGAGAAAAAGAAACAGAGTTAAATAAGGCACGTTTAGAAGCACAAGAGATTGTGACCATGGCTTTGGCTGAAAGTGATGAGATTCTGAAAAATCTTCACAGCCAGGCTAGCTTGAAGCCACACCAGATTATTGAAGCCAAAAGCAAGCTGAAAACATTAGCACCAGAAGTCGTAGATTTATCGAAAAATAAGGTCTTAAAAAAGGCAAAAAAAGAAAAGGCTGCGCGCGTGGGAGATGATATTTTAGTCACGAGCTATGGACAGCGGGGCACCTTGACCAAGCAGTTGAAAGACGGTCGTTGGGAAGCCCAAGTTGGCTTGATTAAGATGACGTTGAAATCAGACGAATTTACCCTTGTTAAGGCTGAAAAAGAAGAAAAGCCAAAACAAAAACAGGTCCATGTCGTCAAACGCACCACTGGAAAAGGGCCTAAGGCCCGCCTTGACTTGCGTGGCAAACGCTATGAAGAAGCCATGCAGGAATTGGATGAATTTATCGACCAGGCTCTTCTCAACAATATGTCCCAAGTGGATATCATTCACGGTATCGGAACAGGTGTCATCCGTGAAGGTGTCACCAAGTATCTTCGTCGTAACAAGCAGGTCAAGGAATTTGGCTATGCCCCGCAAAATGCAGGAGGCAGCGGTGCAACCATTGTGACCTTTAAATAATATATCCCTTGACAAACCCGATTGGAGGGGTAAAATAGTGGTATCTTTTAAAGCAAGGAGTAGGAAATATGCTTATCAGGAGATACAAGCCGAGTGATGAAAAAGGTTGGGTCTATACTAAGGCACTTAGCTATCTCTTTTCTCCCTTTTTTGATGATAGAGAGACAACCAAGCCTACCTTGAATAGGGATATCTATGATGACCGCATTGAGTGGGTAGCAGAAAAAGATGGTCAGATTGTTGGTTTGCTAGATATAGACATTTACAATCAAGAATGTAGCCAGTCCTATCTGTATGCACCCGCAGACAAAGTGGCCTATTTTACCAATCTAGCAGTTCACCCCGATTATCAAGGACAGGGCATAGCTCAAGCACTCTATGACCGGGCTTTACAGGAATTACAAGAATATCAGGTAGAACGATTAGCGATTTTCACACGTGAGGGAGATGTGGCCAATCATCTCTATCAAAAATGGGGTGGCAAGTTGGTATGTAGCGATTACTTAGTCGTCGGTCAGCCAAAGGATACGCCTACTTTCCGTTTCGGTGTTGATGTAGAAAAGGCTAGCCGATCCTTGACAGACATGGCTGGACAGCCACTGCCTTACTACCTCAGAGAGGGGATTTATATAGTTGCTAATCAGGCGGATTTGGACTTGTTTGACATTGAGGAATGCTATCAAGAATTCACCTATGTCATAGATATTTGCCTTGCGTAGCAAATATTTTGAAAAAGTTTCCTTTTAGTGTAGAATAACAATACAAAGAAAAAAAGGAGAACGAATATGGTTCAAGCAGTTACGGATGCAAACTTTGTTGAAGAAACCAAAGAAGGACTTGTGCTGATTGATTTTTGGGCAACTTGGTGTGGTCCATGCCGCATGCAAGCACCGATTTTGGAGCAATTAGCAGAAGAAATTCACGAAGATGAATTGAAAATTTTGAAAATGGATGTCGATGAGAATCCAAATACAGCCCGTGAATTTGGGATTATGTCAATCCCAACTCTTCTCTTCAAGAAAGACGGAGAAGTCGTAAAACAAGTTGCTGGTGTCCACAGTAAAGAGCAACTCAAAGCGATTATCGCCGAGTTGGCATAATATAAAAAAGCTGAGAACGTAAAAAGTTCTCAGCTTTTTGTATGTACAACCTTGCTTAGTCAGCTGACTATTTCTGCCTTGCTCCCGTTCGTTTCCGATACTGTCTAGGAGTCAATTGAAAGCGCTGCTTGAAATGTCGATTAAAATTGGATAAATTATCAAAGCCAGCAAGAGGAGCGATTTCAGCAATGGGCAACATGGTCTGGATCAGCAATTCGCAAGCCTTGTTGAGGCGTTTTTGCAGGATGAATTCCCCGCAGGAACTTCCCGTATGCTGTTTGAAAATGCTCATAAAATGATTGCGGCTGTAGCCAAAATAGTCTGCTAATCGGCCAATCGTGAGCTGGTCAGCTAGATGATCGTCAATATATTAGATTAAATCTCGTAATTTTTCATATTTACGATAGGTCTCATCACTATAGTGTCGATTGACATGTCGGTATTTGAATAAAAGATAGAGAAATTCATATAGTTTCGACTTCAGTAGCACATCATAGTAGAGACTTTGGTCATGTACCAAGGCAAAGATGGCTAGTAGACAGGCCTTGATTTCCTCATAGCCTGGCATAGCGGGCTGAATACGTGTCGTCAGATGAAAATGCCCCGAATAAATGGGTTGAATGTAGCGTTGACTGAACAACTCAATTTGCGAGCGTCCCAAATTGTCTAAGTGAATGCGAAAAATCTGGCTATGCTGTTCCTTGCCTACGATAGGCTTAATGGCATGTAAGAAAGTAGGCTGAATCAGAATAATATCTCCAGCAGCACTATCAAATGTCTCCGTATGGATATGATAGTGAGCGGAGCCCTTTTGGACATAGACGATTTCCAATTCTGGATGCCAATGGTACATGATGTCAGGATCCTGAGGCGTTAGGAGCATCTTTTCATAATAATAGGGAAAGCCAGAAGGATTGTCTTTAATATATCGAGAATAGCTTGTCATCTTTCCCTCCTATCTCGTTTATACCATTATACCAAAATTGAGAGGGTTAAGCATGGATATTCGGGTCACTTTTTGTGCATTTTGATATAAATAAGGTTAAGCCCAAGTCCAACAACTGCAAAGGCAATTGAGAGATAAAAGGCCTGACTATAGTTTCCGTTATTGGCATTGGCCAATTGGATGGCTAGACGAGGAGCGAAAAAGGCGGCTAACGAATAACCTGTAAAGATAATTCCGTAATTCACCCCTTGATTTGTAGGTCCATAATTTTGGCTCTATAATTTCTGTAGTGGGTAAAACCACCATGGAGATTATGGGGTCTTTTTCTACCATTTGTCAAGTTTATCAAGGATTTAAGAAAAAATATTTTCAAGACAGTAGCTATTTCGAAAGTGCTGTCTTATTTTTGACACTTATTTAGTAAAAAAAAGGCATGTCAAAAGAACACCTTATGTTGGAAATTTTTCGATAAGGTGTTACAATACTAGGGTATAGACAACTTTACTGATTTTGGGTTGAAGTATAATCGTAGAGTTTGTTATGCGTTATGAGGTAATACATCGTCCTGATGAGGCGATGCATGGAGGCAATCGTATGTGGCTTAGTTGACGTCACCTGCGATTGTCTTTTTCGTTTCTCATAGAAATCTGCGATATGGCAGGGATTAGTGTGACTAGCTGCAGCGATGTTGTGGATGCACTTGAATAGAATCTTTCTCACGTAAGGGTTCCCGCGTTTGGTGATATGTTCTTTGGCTAAGAAGTTCCCAGATTCATAGTGTCTGAGATCAATCCCAATAAAGGCGTTGATTTGATTGGCAGACTGAAAGCGACGCCTGTCGCCCAATTCACCAATAATACTTGTCGCTGAGGTTTCCGCTATTCCAGGAATAGAGAGAAGGATCTCATATTCAGGTAATGGCTGAGCGAATGTGACCATTTCATCCAAAACAGTTTGTCTCCGATTAGATAGCCTGATTAGTTCTTGTGCATAGTAACGGACCTCTTCCATCATTGGAGAGGATTTTTTGACCGCACCATAAGACTGTCTGGCAAGTTCAGTAAGTTTGTTAGTCAGGAAAGCGACACGCTTGTCAGAGATCCGTTTTGAAGTCGACTGACAGATACGATGCCTTAACTCACTGTTCGTTCG
>NZ_JBFRYH010000001.1:0-89874 GCF_040984445.1 Streptococcus handemini | reverse complement strand
GACCAAGAGTAGTCAAGAGGGTGAAGAAACACGCTACTTTATCTTGAGTAGTCAGGTTAGTGCGAAGGAATTATGCGACTATGTACGAGGTCATTGGCAGATAGAGAGTATGCATTGGTTATTAGATATTGTTTTTCGAGAAGATGCGAATAAAACTTTGAACAAGCAGTTAGCGTTTAATTTGAATGTGATGGACAAATTCTGCCTAGCTGTCCTAAAACGGTTGGATTTTGGAAAGAAAATGAGCATGCGTCGTAAGAAATATGTCCTTAGTCTATCCTTTGACCAGTATTTAAAACGATTACTTTAAATCAAAAAAGTGTTTGAGGTAGAAAAAAGCCGAAGACCGTTTCATGCGTTTGTCGTGATAAATAAGTCTCTGACCTATCTTACAAAAATAAAATATGGTATAATGGAATCGTTTTGAACGTTTTACGTTTCAGTTAGATTTATTATACCTTATTTTTATGGAGGAAACTATGGCATCTTGGATTGCAAGAGTTGTAAAGGGAATGATTATTGCCCTTGGTTTTATCTTACCTGGTGTATCGGGAGGCGTATTAGCAGCAATTTTGGGAATCTACGAACGGATGATTCGTTTTCTTGCCCATATTCGTGAGAATTTTATTGAAAATGTCCTCTTCTTCATTCCAGTAGGAGTTGGAGGAATTTTGGGAATTGCTCTCTTTTCCTATCCTGTTGAGTATCTCTTGGAGCACTATCAGGTCATCGTCTTATGGGGATTTGCGGGAGCTATTGTCGGAACGATTCCCAGTCTCATCAAGGAATCCACCCAGCATAGCAAACGAGATACGGCTGACCTCGCTTGGCTATGCGGAACCTTTCTCCTATCTGGTTTACTACTTTATTTCCTAAATGATTTAGTGGGAACCTTGCCAGCCACTTTTGCTAGCTTTGTTTTGGCAGGAGCCTTGATTGCCTTGGGTATTTTGGTGCCAGGCCTCAGTCCTTCCAATCTTCTTCTCATTTTGGGTATTTACACCCCTATGCTCAATGGCTTTAAATCGCTTGATTTGATTGGAACCTTCTTACCTATCGCAATAGGTGGTGTCCTTGCCATGCTAGCCTTTTCAAAAGCGATGGACTTTGCCCTCAAGCATTACCATTCCCGAGTGTATCACTTCATTATCGGAATTGTTTTGTCTAGCACCATCTTAATCCTCATTCCCCAAGCCGGAAACGAAGAGTCTATTTCCTACGCTGGCGCAGGGATTGGAACCTGGCTTCTTGCTCTACTTCTCTTTGCACTGGGGATTTGGCTAGGTCTCTGGATGAGCAAATTGGAGGAGAAATACAAGTAATGTCCAAGAAAAAGAAACTCAAAAAAACCTTGGTAGACCAAATTTTAGATAAGGCAGGTCTTGGTCATGATAGTCTTGAAATCAACGCACTCGAAGGCAAATTGCCAGAAGATGTGGAAAAACATCAGATTTACAAAACACTTGCCTTAATCGGTGATAAGACAGGCCCCGTTATTGGCATTGTTCCTATCACAGAACACCTTTCAGAAAAGGCACTAGCCAAGATTTCTGGTAATAAAAAAGTCAGCATGATTCCCCAAAAAGATTTGGAAAAAACAACTGGTTATGTCCATGGTGCTAACAATCCTGTCGGTATTCGTCAAAAGCATAGTTTTCCAATCTATATCGATCAATCTGCCTTAGAATTGGGACAAATCATCGTATCAGCTGGAGAAATTGGCCGCTCTATCCGAATGGATAGCCAAGCATTAGCTGATTTTGTCGGAGCAGAATTTGCGGATTTGATTGTCAAAGCTGACTAACTAAACCCATGAAAATCATGTATACAATAGAAAAAATTAGCTATCCTAGCTGATTTTTTTGGGGTTTTATGCTAGAATGAATGAGATAGACTTTGGAGGAATGAAACAACTATGTCAAATGAACATTTTGAAGAATTAAATGACCAGCAACTCGTTCGCCGTGAAAAAATGGTGGCTCTTAGTGAAAAAGGTATTGACCCATTCGGAAAACGATTCGAACGAACAGCTAATTCAGCAGAATTAAAAGCACAATACGAAGATAAAAGCAAGGAAGATTTGGCTGAATTAGGCGCTACTGCTGTCATTGCAGGACGTATGATGACAAAACGAGGAAAGGGAAAAGCAGGCTTTGCCCACATCCAGGACCGCGAAGGCCAAATTCAGATCTACGTCCGTAAAGATGATGTCGGTGAAGAAAACTATGAACTCTTCAACAAAGCTGACCTCGGAGACTTTATCGGGGTTGAGGGAGACATCATGCGGACCAATATGGGAGAATTATCCATTCATGCCCACAAATTGACCCACTTGTCAAAAGCTCTTCGCCCGTTGCCAGAAAAATTCCATGGCTTAACGGATACCGAAACCATCTACCGCAAACGCTACTTAGACTTGATCTCAAACCGCGAGAGTTTTGACCGCTTTGTGACGCGTAGTAAAGTCATCTCAGAAATCCGCCGTTACTTAGATAGACTTGGTTTCTTAGAAGTTGAAACTCCTGTTCTTCATAATGAAGCTGGTGGCGCTGCTGCCCGTCCATTCATTACCCACCACAATGCCCAAAACATTGACATGGTCCTACGGATTGCAACAGAATTGCATTTGAAACGCTTGATCGTCGGTGGTATGGAACGTGTCTATGAAATCGGTCGTATCTTCCGTAACGAAGGAATGGACGCTACTCACAACCCTGA
This sequence comes from Streptococcus handemini, assembly GCF_040984445.1. Taxonomy (NCBI): domain Bacteria; kingdom Bacillati; phylum Bacillota; class Bacilli; order Lactobacillales; family Streptococcaceae; genus Streptococcus; species Streptococcus handemini. The sequence continues at coordinate 87,156 of NZ_JBFRYH010000001.1, read as the reverse complement.
GTTTACATCTATTGAGGTCTACCAAGCCTATGCAGACTACCTTGATATCATGAACTTGACAGAAGGTATCATCCAGCATACTGCAAAAGCTGTGGTCGGAGATGGACCAATCACCTATCAAGGTACAGAAATCAATATCCACCTTCCTTTCAAACGCCTTCACATGGTTGATGCGATCAAGGAACAAACAGGGGTTGATTTCTGGCAAGAGATGACCTTTAAAGAAGCAAAAGCTGTGGCAAACGAGCATAAGGTTCCAGTTGAAAAGCATTATACCGAAGTTGGTCAAATCATCAATGCCTTCTTCGAAGAATTTGTAGAAGATACCCTTATCCAGCCAACCTTTATCTACGGACATCCTGTGGCTGTGTCGCCACTTGCTAAGAAAAATCCAGAAGACGACCGCTTCACTGATCGTTTTGAACTCTTTATCATGACCAAAGAATATGGAAATGCCTTTACTGAGTTGAACGACCCAATCGACCAATTGGAACGCTTTAAGGCACAAGCCAAGGCCAAAGAATTGGGAGATGACGAAGCGACTGGCATTGACTACGACTATGTAGAAGCCCTTGAGTACGGTATGCCCCCAACAGGTGGACTCGGTATCGGAATCGACCGCCTCTGCATGCTTTTGACTGATACGACCACAATCCGTGATGTATTGCTCTTCCCAACGATGAAATAAGCACACAAAGCAAGCCATCAGTAGCATTGACTGATGGCTTTTTAACACGCGAAAGGGAGCTGATACTACTATCAACTCCCTTTCATATTATTTTAATTATGTCCTATTTTACAAATCCTGTGGTAAATCTGATGAAATTCTGGCGATGGGGTACTACCTCAAAACTTGAAAATTTCACCGCATCTCATCCAAATGCCCATTTCTCTCTCCTATTGTATAGATTTTTCCATAGGAATCACGCTCTAAAAAGCCGTAACCAACTAAGTATCGGCGCAAAATAGCCGTGTCATCGTAATAGATCTTGAAAAAATCATTGATTTCTTTTTACGTAAACTGTTGACCTTGCTGGGCTAATTGTTGCTGAAAATAATGAAATAGTTGTAGTTTGGCTTTTTCTTTTTTGGGAATGGTCACCAATCGACCTTGTCTGAAATATTTTTGTCGAATAGTTGCCTGTTCCATATCTCTACCTAATTTCTGCACCCAATTGTTGAAGAGCTACAGATATTTTTTCCATATACTTGGCCACTTCCTCATCCGTTAGGCTATCCTGTGGATTTTGGAAGGTCAAGTTATAAGCCATGGATTTTTTACCTGCCTCAATGTTGCTACCAGTATAAATATCAAAGAGGCTTACCTTGGTCAACCGTTTCACATTGGCACCTGCAATGGCATCAAGAATGGCTTGGTGTTGCGTATCACGATCTACCAAAAGGGCAATGTCACGGCTAACTGCTGGAAATTTTGAAATCTCAACAAATGGCTGAGCTGGTTGAAGCGCAGCTTCTAGCGCATCGACATTGACTTCTGCCACATAGGTTTCTGGAATACCGTAGTCTTTCGCTAGCTGCGGGTGCACTTGCCCCACAAACCCAATCACCTGAGCATTTAGCTCAATCTGAGCAGTTCGTCCAGGATGAAGCGCTGCTAGGCTACTAGTTGCCACATAGTTAACCTCAAGTGAATACTTGGCAAATAGGGCTTCTACAATTCCCTTAGCATGGAAGAAATCAACTGGGACTGCTGCGGTTTGGAAATCCTTTTCTGCTACTAATCCTGTCAAAGCAAAGGCGAATTTCGTGATTTCTTGTGGCAAATCTTGATGTGGATCACCTGTCTGTTCAAAGACTTTTCCGATTTCATACAAGGCCAAGTCTTTATTTTTGCGGGCTACATTATAGGCTACTGTTTCTAGCATACCTGAAATCATGTTTTGACGCAGGGCAGAGCGATCGACTGTCATCGGCCACATCAATTCCGTTACGCTTGTTGGTTCTAAGCTAAATTCAACTGCTTTTTCAGGAGTGGTCAGCGCATAGGTGATAATCTCGCTCAAGCCTGCTCCTTCTGCTAGACTGCGAATCTGACGGCGAAGTTTTTGGCTAGCTGTCAATTCACCAGCTGTTCCGTCTTCTTTTGGCAAAGTGGTTGGCAGATTGTCATAGCCATAAATCCGTGCAATTTCTTCAACCAAGTCTGCCGGAATGCGAATATCCCAACGGCGACGTGGCACTTGAACAGTAAAGCTGACATCATCGCCTGTAATCTCCATCCCTAAACGGCGGAAAATTTCTGCAATATCGCTATAGACTAGACTGGTTCCCAAGGAACGATTGACATAATCTAGACTAGCTGAAACCGCTACGGGACTGGTCTCTACTTCTCCTGCAGAAACAACACCTGATAGGACTTGACCCCCTGCTAATGCTGCAATCATACTGGCTGCCGTATCCATAGCCGCTGCGATATCAGCCATATTAATCCCTTTTTCAAAACGAGAAGAGGATTCCGAGCGAAGATTCAAACGACCAGACGTTTTACGGATTGATTTTCCGTCAAAAAGCGCTGCTTCTAACACCACATTTGTCGATTGAGGATCAATCTCTGTTGCAGCACCACCCATGACACCACCGAGGGCAACCGCCTTATCGGCAACGGAAATGACAATATCATCTGCGACCAATTCACGCTCGACTTCATCCAAGGTCACCAAGGTTTCCCCGTCTCTTGCATCACGCACCACAATGGTCTTGCTTTCAAATTTATCTAGGTCAAAAGCGTGCATGGGTTGTCCAAAATAGAGCAAGATATAGTTGGTCACATCGACCACATTGTTAATCGGACGAATCCCTGCATTCATCAAGAGGTTTTGCAACCACTGAGGACTCGGTGCAATGGTCACATTTTCAATCACACGTGCACGGTAGGTTGCAACCTTTTCAGATTCAATTGCTACCTCAATCACATCGCTCGCCTTTTTCTCTACTTCTACAAGAGGGAATTCCTTAAACTGAACAGCCTGATCATAGATTGCTGCCACTTCATGAGCTACCCCACGCATGGAAAGGGCATCCGCACGGTTTGGCGTGATAGATAGCTCAATCACTTCATCATCCAAATCAAGATACGAGAAGACTTCATCTCCATTGACTGCATCTGCTGGCAAAATCTGAATCCCATCCGCAAACTCTTTTGGCACCACCGAGTCAGAAATTCCCAACTCGCCTAGAGAACAAATCATACCAAGCGATTCGAATCCACGGATTTTCCCTTTTTTAATCTTGTAATTATCAGCAATGCGTGCCCCAGGAAGAGCCACCATAACCTTGATTCCTGCACGGACATTCGGTGCTCCGCAGACGATTTGACGAGGTGCTTCTTCACCGACATCTACTTGGCAGACATGAAGGTGTGTATCTGGCACATCCTCGCAAGAGAGGACTTCTCCTACTACAATTTTTGACAGGCCAGCTGCAGGAGAAGTAACACCTTCTACCTCAATTCCTGTCGTTGACATCTTCTCGGCCAATTCCTTGCTCGGCACATCAATGTTGACTAATTCTTTTAACCATTTATAACTTACTAACATCGTACTTCCTCATTTTTCTTCTCTGATCCGCTTTTTCAAAAGCCAGTCAATATCCACCGTATCTCCTGTCACATACTCATGCTCCCCAAAGCGCTCAAATCCATACTTGAAATAAAAATTTTGAGCCTTAAAATTCTTCTCCCAAACTCCTAGCCATGCCCAGGTAAACTGACCTGCCACTGCTTTTTCAAGGGCAAATTCGAATAAGGCCTTTCCCAAACCATAGCCTTGGTGGGACTGCAACACATAGAGACGTTGAATTTCAAACGCGTCTTCTAGTTCATGCTCAGTCTGGGCTTCTCCCCAATTCACCTTTAAAAATCCAACTGGCTGCCCGTCATGAAGGACAAAGTAATGGGCTGATTCTGGATTTTCCCATTCTTTTTCCAAGGTCTCAAGTGCTAAATCATGGGTATAAAAATACTCCAAATCAGCTTCTTTGATAAAGGCACCAAAGGTTTCGCGAAAGGTTTGCATGGCCATTTTACGGAGCAAAGGTAGGTCTTTTTTCTCAACTGCACTAATCATCGCAACACCTTACTTGAATTGTTCAGAAAAACGGCTATCTCCTTGGTAGAAACCACGAATATCATTGATTCCGTAACGAAGCATCGCAATCCGTTCTTGACCTAAACCAAAGGCAAAACCAGAATATTCTGTAGGATCAATACCACTCATTTCTAACACATGTGGGTGAACCATTCCTGCCCCTAAAATCTCAATCCAACCAGTCTTTTTGCAGACATTACAGCCATCGCCACCGCACTTAAAGCAGGATACATCCACTTCAACGGATGGTTCTGTAAATGGGAAATACGAAGGACGTAGGCGAATCTGACGATCCTCACCAAACATTTTTTTGATAATCATCTCAAGCGTACCCTTCAAGTCACCCATTGAGACATTTTTTCCGACAACCAAGCCCTCAATTTGGTGGAATTGATGACTATGCGTTGCATCGTCTGTATCGCGACGGAAAACACGCCCCGGAGAAATCATTTTGAGAGCACCCTTTGAAAAATCATGCTGATCCATGGTCCGTGCTTGTACAGGACTGGTATGAGTCCGCATCAAGATTTCTTCAGTAATATAGAAGGTATCTTGCATATCACGAGCTGGGTGATCTTTTGGCAAATTCATCCGCTCAAAGTTGTAATAGTCCTTTTCTACTTCAAGACCATCAACAATCTGGAAGCCCATTCCTAAGAAAATATCTTCAATTTCTTCACTCGTTTGGGTCAACACATGACGATAACCTTGTTTGACACTTCGTCCTGGTAAGGTTACATCAATTGATTCTTGAGCTAGTTGGGCTTTGATTTTTTCTGCTTCGACAAGGACTGCCGTTTCTTCAAAAGCCTTGGTCAAGACATCACGAACTTCATTGACCTGTTTTCCGATAATCGGCTTCATATCATTCGAGAGATCCTTGAGTCCTTTCAATAGGTCTGTCAAAGACCCTTTTTTCCCTAAGACAGCAACCCGTAAGTCTTGTAATTCCTTGGCATTTTCATGACGAATCTTTTTCAATTCATCTAGTGTTGATTGTTTTAATTCAGCTAATTGTTGTTCAATTGTTGACATATTTCCTCCAAAATAAAAACGCATGACCACACCCAATCGGAGCGTTGTCACGCGGTACCATCCGTTTTCATCTGCAGCTCTGCAAACCTTTATTTGTAAGTCCATGTGCAAGTGAATTCGACCTATTTTCACTGAATGAGCTTCCAGTCACGGCTCATCTCCCTAGACAGTTTCCCTAGATGTACTAGTCTTGCAGACTTCTATTCAATTCTACTCACGGAAATTCATCGATTTATTTCCTCTGAGCGCTACCTCCATTCTAGCAGAATTAAGAAGATTTGGCAAGACTAGAAAACTCCTCTCATCAAAATAGAGGAGTTTTTGCTTGCTATAATTTTGCTTGACATTTTTTAGTCCAAACATGCTCATTTGGAAGACTTTGAAAATCAGCTTTTCCTTCCAATTTATCTAGAAGAGCTTCAATCGTATTCGAATTATGGTGATAAACATTGATAGCTCATCAACTCAAGATAAATGAAACCAATCTTTTCATCTAATTAGGAGCGCCAAATACGCGTATCAATTAAACCACAATAAGGATCTACACTTGATACTCCTGAAAACTCAGATTCGCCTGCCAGTTTTTGAACTAAACTGGCAATAGTATTTGGTAAGCTATCATAAGCATTGATATAAGTTCCAACTTGTGGCATATCTGCCAAGGCAAATGGATGTTGGACTGACACGACAATTGTTGGGATTTCATGGACATAAAATGGCTGGTCTGGTGTTCCTTTAGCCGCTGGCCAAATAATACGTTGGGTAGTACCACCAGAATTGACATCAACAATATTGATAATCAAATCATAATGATCTGTGATTTGAGCGATTGGTCGTTTAGAAGCATAGACATTTTGAATAGCTGCTGGACGTTCCTCTTCTGGCAACTTTTTAATCCGTTCTTCTGTATTTTCCCAAATTGAAACCTCGTGTCCACGTTTTTCAAGTAACTCTTTTAGAGTATCAGAAGCACGTTTCTTGCCTTGGTTGATCAAGGCTCCAAAACCACCTTTATAGCCGTCAACTTCGACTAAAAGAATGCGTTTATAGCGTTCTGGTGTGATTGGGAAAATATCTTTTTGTTTATCTTTCACCAGCGTGATTGCCTTATCAGCCACTTCATCTGAAAGACGTTTGGCCTCGTCTGTACCAATCATTTTTAGTGCTTCTTCTTTTGGAAGCAAAATCTCTTCTCGGCGACCTTCAAATTGATGTAAGCCAAGTTTTGCTTTCAATCCTAAGGTACGACGAATAGCATCGTGCAGACGTTCTTCTGTTAAGAGCCCCTTTTCATATCCCTCCTTCATCCAACGGAAATCTTCATCAGGATCATTGAAAAATAAGAAGAGGTCACATCCAGCTTCAATCGCTGTTGGCAACAGTTCACGACGTGGGAGTGCCGCAGTCATACCAACCATATGAGATGCATCGGTTACGATGGCTCCATTATAGCCCAACTCACCTCGTAGAAGTTCATCAAGAAGTGTTTTATTAAGCGATGCTGGTAGCATATCATCCAAATCACGTTCAGGGTGCATTTCTTTTTCAACATTCGGTAGATGAATATGACCTGCCATAATACCTGGAAGACCCGCTTCAGCCATTTCTCCATAAATACGACCAAAGGTTTCCATCCACTCTTCTTTTGACATGGGGTTAGATGCGTATGAAAGATGGTGGTCTCGCTCATCAATACCATCGCCAGGAAAATGTTTAGCAAAAGGAATAATGCCATATTGCATAATACCACGCATGTATTCTTTTGAAAGGCTGATAACTTGCTCAACCTCAGCTCCCCATGTACGATTAGCAATAATAGGATTGCGCCAGTTACGGCTAAGATCCATAATAGGAGCAAAGGAGGCATTACATCCTACCGCTGAGGCCTCGAGTCCAGCAATGCGCCCCAATTCATAAGCATACTTGGGATCGTTGGTAGCTGCAACTTTCACCTCATCACCAATTTTGGTTCCATCAGTGACAGCTCCATTTCCTCCTGATTCCGTATTAGCCGCAATTAATAGAGGGATTTTTGATTTGGTTTGTAAAATGTAATTTTGCTCCCAAATATCCGCTGCTGGACCAGGAGCATACCTTACCGCCGCAAACTTATAATCTGTCATAACCTGAGTTAGATACTCTTCTGTACGACTCGACCCCATATTCACAAAAAGTTGACCAATTTTTTCATCTAGAGTCATATTTGCAAGGGTTTCTTCTACCCAATCAATAGCTGCTTGATTGAGGTTATAAGGCTTTTTAGTCAAGTCTACTAAATGTGTCATATTATCACTCCTAGTCTAAATGTTTCCAAAACGCTTCTTTTAGGTTTTCCAAACCTTCTTTTGTTACCTGCCCAGCGACAAAAGCTGGCGAAAATGTTTCCTGTAATTCTTTCCAAGATGCTGCTTCTTTACCAACTAAGATAGGATAAAATGCTACTTGATTTTGCTCAGCTGCTGCTAAATCACCTGGAGAATCTCCCACCATTAGCAGATGAGTCTTTGAGTAGCCATCTTGTAACAAGCTTGCAATAACATCTTCTTTTTTCCCACGATCTTGACAATACAGCTCATCGACATGCTCTAGTAAACCTTGATCGCGCCATTCCTCTTCGACAGCTTCACGATTGGCTGAAGAAACCACATAGACTCTCCCAAGTTCGTGAAGTTTTGCCAAACCCGAACGAGCACCTGTAAAAGCGAGTGCCTCTCCCTTGTAAGATTTAATTTGTCGATTAACCTCGTTAGACCAATCCAATGCTTTCTGCAAATCATCCGATGGTTGCTGAGCCAATGCCTTCTCTAACGACGCATTTGATAGTGATGAGGTAGTGGCTACCCAGTGCTTCAAAGCATCGATACCATCCAGACCTGCATACTCTAGCCCCATCACCAATCCGACGAAGCGATTGACACCTCTTGTGCGAGAGTATAGGTTGATATTATCCCACTCTTTCAAAAAAGCTTCTTTATTTGGCACCTCAAAAAATTGAGTCGCCAATGGACCGAAAAATAACTGATGCTTGTAGGTCATCGTATCCATGGCACAGCCGTCCGAGTCTACACAAAAGACATATTCTGTTTTCATCTTTACACCCCTGAATAAGCCGAGAAACCACCGTCAATCGGTAAGACTACACCATTGACAAAGCTAGCCAAATGTTCATCTGCTAGGAAGAAGACTCCGCCTACTAATTCTTCTGCTTCACCGAAACGCCCCATTGGCGTATTGGTTAAAATTTTGTGAGCACGAGCCGTTGGTTGACCATTTTCATCAAAAAGCAATCCACGATTTTGATTCGTTACCAAAAACCCTGGTGCAATCGCATTACAACGAATACCCACTTTAGAAAAATGGACAGCTAACCATTGAGTAAAATTACTAATCGCTGCCTTAGCTCCAGAATAAGCTGGAATTTTTGTCAGAGGTGTAAAGGCATTCATACTTGAAATGTTAATAATATTCGCTCCTGCTCGTCCAACCATATCTTGCGCAAAGACTTGTGTTGGAAGTAAGGTTCCCAAGTAATTCAAGTTAAAGACAAAATTGATGCCACTTTCATCCAAATCAAAGAAGGTCTTTGTATCACTTAGTAAATCTAGCTCGTGGAACTCATTGTCTGTTGTCGCTTTCGGATTATTCCCTCCTGCTCCATTGATTAAGATGTCTGTTGGACCAAAATCAGCCAGTATTTGTTGACGAACTTCTTCCAAATTCTCTTTTGACAGAACATTTGATTGGTAGGCCTTTGCAATTCCTCCTGCAGCTACAATATCATTTACAAATTGTTGAGCTGCTGCTTCATTCAAATCGAGCAAAGCAACTTTGGCACCTGCTTTTGCAAATTCTTTCGCTAAATAGCCACATAGAACACCTCCTGCACCTGTGACTACCACCACTTTATCCTTAAATTCAATGACTTTTGACATGGCATTTCCTCCTATTTTTGGCCTACTGTCTTTGTTTTAATCCCAAAATCTGGCACTTTCCCAGTTGCTCTCATATTGGCTTCATAAAGACCATTAAAATAGGTTGCTCCTAAAGCTCGATCATAAAGCCCATAGCCTGGGGTCTTGGTCTGATCTCCCCAGATACGGCGACCATGATCAGGACGCAAGCTACCATCCCAATCATAATCAACCAACAGTTTCACAACCGCATTCATATCAATATCACCCGCCTGTGACAGATGAGCTGTTTCTTGGAAGCCCCAATCACCTGCTGTTACATTGCGAGTATGCATAAAATTAATCCGATTGCGCTTCAAAGCATATTCGGTCATCGCAATAACATCGTTTTTGGGATCAGAAGCATAAGAGCCGACACACATGGTAATCCCATTAGCTGGCGAATCGTACAAGTCAAGGAAACGCTCAACAGCTGCTTGACCTGTAATGATACGCGGAAGTCCAAAGATACCATACGGTGGATCGTCAGGATGAATCGCCATTTTTACACCAGCTGCCTCAGCTGTTGGAATGATTGCTTGAATAAAATAAGCTAGATTTTTCCATAAATCCTCTTCTGACACATTGTGACGATAGTTTTCAATAATCGTCTTCATCTCATCTTTCGAGTAGGAAGAATCCCAACCTGGCAAATTCAAATCATCTGCCACAGGATCTACCCCTGCTAAATCTTCTTTTAAGAAAGCAAGAGAAGTAGAACCATCAGGAAGTGGATGATGCAAATCAGAGCGAGTCCAGTCAAATACTGGCATAAAGTTATAACACACAACAGGGATTCCAGCTAGACCTACATTCTTAATAGATGTCTTATAATTCTCAATCAATTCATCCCGATTCGGTTTTCCTTGCTTAATATCTTCATGAACAGGAATAGACTCAATAACAGTAATTTCAAGACCTGCGTCTTCTACCATTTTTTTCAATTCCAAGAGCTTTTCCAACGGCCAAGCCTGACCAACAGGAACATCATAAACTGCTGTGACAATCCCTTGCATACCTGGGATTGCTTTGATTTCTGCTAAACTGACGGGATCATTTTTCCCGTACCAACGAAAGGACATTTTCATCGTGTTACCTCATTTATTTTTCAAAAAATTTCTGTGCATTAAAATACGAAATCTCTTGGACAACTTTTCCTAGTGTCTGGTAATCTTCTGGCACTTCTTCATCAACTATCCATTGCCCAACGTAGGACGCTAAAATTCTTCTAAAGTAATCATGCCGTTGATAAGATAAGAAACTTCTAGAATCTGTTAGCATACCCACAAAATTTGCGAACAGTCCTTGCTCTGCATAAGCATTCATTTGATCAATCATACCGAGCTTGGTGTCATTAAACCACCAACCTGCTCCAAATTGTAATTGACTTCGAATCCCTTTTTCATTTGCCTGAAAATTCGCCAAGGTATTTGCCAAGGCAATATTATAAGTCGGGTTCAGATTGTACCAAATCATCTTCGGTAACCAATCCCTTTCCACCAAATCATCTAGCAACTTGTTCAAATGACTGGTCAAGGCTGTTTGATCCCCAATTGAATCAATTCCTATATCCGCACCGAGGCGTTGGAATAAGGCTGTATGATTGTTCCGCAGCGCTCCAAAGTGGACTTGAGTGACAAAACCATGCTGTTTATACAAGCGACACAATTCTCTAAATAGACCCGTTTGCCATTTTCTCACTGCTACTAAACTTGGAGTTTTTCCTTCTCTTGTAGCTCGCAAAATCTCATCTAGCTCTTCTTTGCTTGCCGGTTCAAAACAAATCTCTGTAAAACTAATATCACTTGCTAGACAGCCTACTTGTGCAAAATAGGCAACGCGATCAGCAAGCCCTGCAACAAAACTATCAAAGTCAGAAATTGTAGTGGTCGTCTTTTCTTCTAATCGATGGACAAAATCTCCAAAGTTTCGATGTTCAACAAAGGCCTCATCTGGTCGAAAGGTCGGTGCCACAATTGTGTCAAATCCTTCTTCCTCTGACAACCGTTTATGCCATTCTAAGTCATCTAAAGGATGATCAGTAGTCCCAATAAAGGTCACCTTAGAGTCCCTAATTAACTTTCTCGGACTGACTTTTCCATTCTTTAAAAATGCATTCAACTGCTCATAGAGCTCTTCTGCATTGTCCTCTGTTAGTAGTTCTGTCACTCCAAAGACTTGCTTTAATTCCAAGTGACTCCAATGGTAAAGAGGGTTGCCGTAAGCTCTGCTGACTGTCTTAGCCCAAGCCTTGAATTTTGTTAATTTAGAAGCCGATCCCGTAATTTCTTCTTCTGGAATACCATTTGCCCGCATTAGGCGCCACTTGTAGTGGTCACCACCTAACCACAAATCGACAATGTCCTCATAGACTTTATCCTCATAGATTTCCTTTGGATCTAGGTGACAATGAAAATCATAAATAGGGAGATGTTTAATCTGATCATACAATTGATGAGCAGGTTGATTTTTTAACATAAATGACGAATCATTAAAAGCCATCTTATTCCTCCACTGCTTCTACAAAAGAACGTGCAATTTTTGTGACACTCTCGTAACCTAATTCAGCCACTTTACTTGCAAGAGCTGAACCAATTCCAACAGCACAAGCTCCTGCCTTCTTCCAATCTGCAACATTTGCGACGGACACACCACCTGAAGGCATCAGATTCACTTCAGGAATTGGCCCATGAATATCTTTAATAAAATTAGGACCTAATACACCACCTGGAAATAGCTTAATAATCTGACAACCAGCCGTCTGTGCAGCAACAATCTCAGTTGCCGTTGCACATCCCGGAAAATAAAAGACATCATGTTGGGCAGCTAAATCCTGAATCGCTTCCGAAAAATGCGGACTTACTAAGAACTTCGCTCCAGCATCAATCGCTACCTGTGCTAAGTCAGTTGTCATGACTGTTCCGGCCCCGACTATAACGGATAAATCATCTGAGAACTCTTGATCCAACTCAGCAATGACCTGAGCTGCATTTGGCGTAGAAAAAGTAATTTCAATATTTTTGATTCCACCTAAAATAGAATGCCGAGCAATCTCGATGGCGTCATTCTCATCTTTTCCGCGGATAACAGCGAAAAAATAATTTTCTTTTAGTTGTTTTAACATGATTTCTCCTCTCGTTAGAAAACGCTATCACTATATCTATAGTATATAATTCATCAGATGACTTGTCAAGAAAAATCCTTAAAAAAATAAAAAAAGTCCCCAAGAAATTCTTGAAGACTTATGAATCAATCTATTTTTCACTCAGAATGTAGACCATGAATGGTTAAATCTTTATCAAACCACTCTGTCAAAACAGCCTGTCTAACCGCAACTATATGGGCTAACATACTATCATAAGCGGCTAAAGGATGCCGTTGTTTGATTGCTGTCAAAATATTACGATGGGCTCTTAGGCTATCTTCTTTCATCTGACGATTTGTGTAATTTTCATTGATTAAATGAATCGACTGATTGATAACAGGTAGCAAACTGGTCATGGCAATATTGCCACTCATTTCCGCTAACATACTATGAAATTGCACATCTAATTCCAAATGGGTATCATCTCCTCGATGAACCGCATCCTCAATAGCATAGACGATTTCTTCCAAACGTACAATATCTTCAGCCGAAGCAAACTGAGCCACTCTCTCCGCAATCCGAGGCTCTAATAAATAGCGTAGTTCAAATAAATCAGTCGTTAATTTCACCCTATCGCGTACTAAAGAAAAGCCAAGTGGATCTTCAGACACTCCTTTTTTAGAACTAATATAGGTTCCAGACCCTTGACGTACTTCTAAAATATTACGAGTTGCTAAACTTCTGACCGCTTCACGAATCGTAGAACGCCCCACTTCTAAATCTTGAGCCAATTCATACTCATTCGGTAATTTATCTCCTATGCGATAGCCACGCTCTAAAATCAATTCTAGCAATCGATCTGCTGTTTTTTCGACTAAAGGTCTTGACATATCTTATTCCTCCTTGGAAAAAGTTACTTTCCACACCATTATAGCTTATTTTGACTTATAATGATAGTGAGGAATCGCTAGCCAACGCTTTTTAAATTCACGGACAACCTGTTTTGGTTCGCGATTTCGTGAAAAGAGACCCTTGTGATTCCCTTTCACACGAATCAACATCACATTTGTTTCAAAATCAGCAAAATTCCAAACCTGTTCTCCGACTAAATTTGACACCTCATCAAATACATCATGATTCATCGCATAATAGTCAACTTGGTATTCTTCTGTGTATGGAATATCCCACATCGAATGCAAGCCAGGCAAGGTATCTGCTCCGTATTCAGTAATGAGGATCGGCTTATCCGGATACAGTGATTGCCATGTCAACAATTCTTCTCGAAGACCTTTTTCTGCTTTAGATAAATCGCCATGATGAACATACCAGCCATAATAACGATTCAAGGAAATCACATCGACCAAATCCATCACCTGATCTTTATCAGGAGTTGCCATCATAATATTGACCAATGTAACAGGTCTATGTTGTGGATCTGTTTCTCTCATCCGCTCAATGAGTGGTTTAAAGTAGACTCTCGCTCCATCCTCGTGACTAGCAGGTTCATTTGCGACAACCCACATGACAACTGAAGGGTGATTTTTATCCCGTGCAATCAATTCATCAATGACCTGTTCATGCGCTTCTTTTGTCTGCATCAACTCCCATGTATTGCGCTGTTTTTCGCCATCTCCTATCAAATCTAAAGCTGCACTAAATTGTTGGAATAAACCTACGGCTGGGACCTCATCAATCACAACAATTCCCATTCGATCTGCTAAGCGCATCATCTCTTCAGAGTACGGATAGTGCGATGTGCGGAAGGAATTCGCACCAATTTCTTTTAGCAAATTCAAATCAATCAGATTTGCAGCTTCATTTAGCCCACGACCATTGATATAGGTATCTTCATGCTTTCCGAATCCTTTAAAATAAAATGGTTTCTGATTGATTAAGAACTGACCATTTTCAACTTTGACACTACGAATTCCAAATGATTCTGTATAGGTATCTACAAGTTCTCCTTTTTCCCATAACTCAACACGCGCGGTATAAAGATAAGCATCCAGTACCTCCCAAAGACGAGGGTCTTCAATCTGAAGTTGAGCGTCTTCAAGGACTCCGACTACTTTTTTATCCTCATCAAAAATAGTAATACGAATCTCCTCTACAGGTGCGACATTTTTAACACCTACTGTGACTACAGCTTCTGATAAATCTTCTGACAATTGACTGGTAATGATGATATCTTGGATATGATTTTTAGGACGGGTATAGAGATGAACATTGCGATGAATTCCCGCATAATTGTAAAAATCAAAATTTTCTAGCACTTTCTTACGAACAGAACCATCTTCTTGCACTTCTTCAATATAATTTCCGACAGGCAAGGTTGTGTAGTTCAGTTCATTATTGACACAAACAGTCAGGCGGACTGTTTCTTCCTGATAAAGTTCCTCTGGAACAACAAACTCAAATGGTGTAAACCCACCTTTATGCTCACCTAAGAATTGCCCATTCAAGTAGATTGTACCATGATGTGTCACCGATCCAAAACGAATCACCAATTCCTCTTTGCTATTAAGACGCGGAATAGAAAACTCTGTCTCATACCAGTTGTCACCAATATAAGATCGCTTGTTTTTATCAACTACAACATCATTAAAAGATGTCGGAACCACCATAATCTCATTTGTTGAAAGCACTTCTTGTGGAGAGTGAGAGCCCTGCATGAAGCGCCACACACCATTTAAACTATGCACTGCTCTTGATTTTGTACTAATTGGATATAACATAGCTTACCTTCTTTCTATCTTTTTATTTCATAAGAGTCGTGAGCCAACAAGTGATGAATATCCAAAGGAGTAATCATGTTGACATCGCCTTCTATCGTATGCTTAAAGACAAAACTTGCCATAGCTGTACCCAAAACTTGCTGTCCTTCTTGACCCATTAAACAACCATAAATAATCCCTGCTGTAAAAGCATCTCCAGTTCCAACGCGATCCAAAACTTGAATCGTTTCTTTTTCTGTTTCATACAGAGTTTGCCCCTCATATAAGAATCCCTTTAATCGATACTCATTCGAATAGCCCATTTCACGTTGGGTAAAAGCAATCGCATCCAATTGATAGCGTTCCTCAATCGCTACTAGAACTTTCAACAAGTCTTCCTTATTTTCATATGGTGGTTTTAGCCGTAATTCATCTTTCAAATCACGACCCTGTTCATCCAATAGTAAAATAGGCTCCAAACCAATACAGACATTGGCAAGTTCAATTAGAGGAGATAATTTTTCTCTTGCTTCGGCAAAGGAATTCCATAGACTTGCCCTGTAATTCAAATCAAACGAAATCTTTACACCTTTTTCTTGGGCCATTTTCATCAATCGGTAGGTCAATTCATAGGTGGCATCATTCAAGGCTGCTGTGATACCACTCACGTGGAACCAATCTACTTGATCAAAGACTCCTTCTAACAGGTAATCATGATAGCTCGCTTGTGAAAAAGAAGAAAATTCCCGATCATAAATCACCTGACTAGCACGAACAGAGAAGCCTTTTTGGTAATAATATAGTCCCAAGCGCCCTTGGTGCTTGATAAGATATTGTTGCTCAATTTGACGAGCAAATAAGAAATGCTCTGCCATTTTTCCAAGTTCGTTATCAGGGATTGCTGAAATTAGTGAAACCGAATGTCCTAGCTGGGCCAGAGTTGCAAGGACATTTAACTCCGATCCTCCGAACTGACATTCCAAACAACTAGCTTGGAGCATGGTCTGATAATTTGGTGGAGATAAGCGCAATAATATTTCGCCCAAACCTACTACTTTCTTCATTTCTTAGCCTCCTGAAAAAATTAGCCTAGCTTATTATTGCCAGGCTATCATTATTCTAATAGTCTCTTATTCTTCCCCAACTTCATATTTGGTAACATCGACATAATCCATATCTGATAGCGGTACATTTTTCGCAATCGCTTGGACACGTTCTTCGTCTTTAGCTGCTTTCATGACATGAATTTTCTCTTGTACTTGCGCCATAGTTACCTGATCCAACTTGTAAAACTTCATCAGAATCAATGAAATCACAAGCATAACTACTGGTATAAAGACTAGCAAGGCAATAATTGCACCCTTTAATGCTGGTGACAATGGTGTTTCTGCCGTTGGGTATTCCTTTGCAAAACCAATTCCTGCTAAGACAAAGCCAACTACCATTGGAGCAAACGAAGAAGCAATCGAATCTGTCAATGAGAAGATTGTTCCGATCATTCCTGATACATAACGACCAGAAACAGATGTCTCATAGTCAGAAATATCTGCACCCATAGTTAAGACTAGACCAGCAGGTGCACTCGCAAAATATCGCAACGCATAAAGGACAACAAAAACAATACTGTAAAGATTCCATTTTACTAAGTCAAGTGATCCAACATCACCAAAGTGGAGCAAAGCTCCTAACAATAGCATAACCACAATCCCAATTTGCAAACAAAGCACATAGGCTCTACGTAATCCTTTTTTTCGAGCAATACTTGCAGCCGATACTATAACCAAAATATTTGGAATCACCATCAAGCCTGAAATCACTCCAGAAAGAGCATAATTTCCAAATAAAATACCAAATAACATCACAATAACAACAGAGTCACCAAGTAACTGCGCAACAAATTTTACAAGGGCTGCTGAAATAGATAAGACTTGTAAAGGACGATTGCCTTTAATAATTTTCCAATAGTCTTTGAGGGTTGTTTTCTGTGTCTTTTCTTCACCTAAACCGAAGAATTTTTTATTATCTTTTTGCCAAATTCCAATAACAGAAAGAACTGCCAAGACTGCTGAAATGGTAATAACACCAACCATCAATTCCATAAAGAAACCTTCTGTAAAGCCACCATGCTTTGGAACAAGGATGCTAGAAATCACAATTTGGCTTCCTGAAAACAGCATTGCCGTCATAATTCCATCCACAATATTAAACATTGGACGTTGTTTCGGATCATTGGTAAGGGCTGTTTGACCTGCTTTGGTAATTGTTTGTTGCAAAGAATACCCAACCTTGTGAACAAGTAACGCAACAATAAACAACGGCATTGTCATGGAATTGCCAAAATGATGAATATTGAATAAGAACACAAACGATAGGGCGGTAATGATATTTCCTAATACTAAGATAGGACGATATTTCCCAAATTTAGTATCTGTCTTATCAATCAGAACACCGATAGCAGGATCAATAAATCCATCAAAAATACGAATATAACCCATCAATTGACTAACAAACAAAACAGCTAGTCCTAGGACACCGGTTGAAAAATACGTTACAAAACTAAAGGCCACTAAATAAATATTTGTAGATGTATTATTCATAGCAAATAAAATAATTTGCCATAATTTTGCTCGATTATAGGTTACATCAGCTGTTCTTTGTTCAACTGTTTTGTCCATTTGAAAATCTCCTATTTTCTTTATTTTTCTACAACAGTAATTGAAAGCGCTTTTGTTGTATCTTTATTGTATAATTCATCTGATGTTTTGTCAATGATTTTTGTCTATTTTTTCTAAAAAAAGCATTTTTAGGGAAAAATTAGCTCAAATACATCTGATAATTAACAAAAATAGGTCAGAGGACTTCCAAGTCCTCTGACCATTTTCTTAACCTATTATAATTCTCGTCTATACGAGTCCCCTTTTTCTGTCTCCCTTTGAATCTGAAATCCGCAAGCGGTAAAACATTTCTGAGAGGCATAGTTTTCCTTATAGATTTCCCTGACATGTAGTGAGGAATACCCTCGTTTTTTGGCCTCTACAACTAGAGCCTGAACAATCTTTTTCCCAAACCCTTGTCCCCGATAGGCTGAATCCCCAATTACAATTGGCAAATCATGCTGTGAAAAGGTGACGTCTCCAATTGCCTTCCAGCCCTTTTCATCTTGAACTTCAATCGTGTAAAGCTCTCCTACCTGATCCAAGTAAGCATACATTCGATGTAATTTTTCAAGACTGTAGCTTTCCCTCACTCCATCCACAAGATAAACCATTTCTTGATCCTGATACCACATAAGAGCTTCGCTATCATCTGGTTGCCCACGCCTTAAACGTACTGTTTCATCAATTTCAATCATTAGAACTCCTACTGGCTAATACGAATCTTCCCACTGTAATAATCAATAATTAAGCCCTGCTGGACATTTGGGACAAAAACATTAAACTCCAGACCACCATCTGCTGCTTTAGCCTCCAAGTGGCTCCCTACAGGCACTAAATCTTCTTCTGATTGATAGATTAGTGTTACTCGATACCGCACCCGCTTATTGCGATCTAGGGCTCTACGCACCTGAGTTTCAAAGTAATTTTGACCTGTGGCATCTGGGCGATTGGATTGGTTAGCCCAAGCAGTCTGAACGGCTATATTTTGAGGATTACTGGTTGAAGCATCGTATCCTTTTAGCCCACCAACCAAGGAATAAGCCAGTAAATGCCCTCTGTCAATGGCATGATTGTATTCTCCTTTTAAATGCCTTACTTGGTGCCAACCAGCCGGTTTCCAATTGGTTGCCCCATTGCCAGTTTCCTCCCGCTTCTTGTATTGTCTTGTTGTTTTACTCAAAAGAGCATTCGCAACTGTCGGAACAACTTTGCCTTGCGCTGTCTTTGTCCTGTTATTTGCATAAGGGACGCTTGCAATAGCAGCATCGAGGTCTGTTTGATTGCCATTAATCACAAAAGCTCCTGCACCATTGTAAACAATGTCAGCTCCCAACTTGGCCTGTACGGTATCCGTTAAAACGGAACGTGCTAGCTCCTCTGAAGGCCTAGATGTGACGCTTACTATGCTAGTAGACGATTGATGAGATACGGTCGAAGGTTCTTCTGCCCAAAAATAACCACCAGCCACCAGTAAGAGTGTTATCACTAGGCTAGCTAGACTCCTACTCTGTTTTTTTCTTTTTTTCCTTGCCATATTTCTCCTAGCAAAACTTAAAGTGAAAGAGGCTGACACAGTTGTACTCAGCCTACTCATCTTCCTAACTTGAACTATTTCTATTCTGATGACTGATTGAAACTAGCCTATCCTAGAACATTACAGTTACTGCTTGATTGCTACTTTCCTGTAAATTTACCAATCAATTCCTGCCATTTTTCAGGAGATAAAATAGCCCAAATATTGCTACCATCTCCAATGACACCATAACCAACCATGAGTCCAATTGCAAAAATAATCAGTGCTAAAAGAATGATAAAGAGAATCAATAACAATTGGTTTCCAACAAAACGTAGATTTTCTTTCTGATCCATCTATTCTTCTCCATTGATGCGTTCAATATCTGCTCCTAAGGCAGCCAATTTCTCATGGAAACGGTAATACCCTCGATCCAAATGTGTTAATTTTCCAACAGTTGTCACACCTTCTGCTACTAGCCCTGTCAGGATAAGAGCAGCACTGGCTCTCAAATCTGTTGACATGACTTCTGCTCCCTGAAGCGTATTACCACCGGTAATGATAGCCGTATCACGTAAAAGATCTGAATGCAAATTCATCCGACGTAACTCTTCCAAATGCTGAAAACGATTTTCAAACACTGTCTCAATCATGGTTGACTCACCCTTAGCTACAGCCATTAAAGCTGTAAACTGAGCCTGCATATCGGTCGGAAAACCTGGATGTGGTAAGGTCTTTACTGTCACAGGCTTCAAGTGTTCAATCACTGAACGAACTCGAATCCCCTCATCTTCCTCACTTACTTCAACACCCATTTCCTGCATTTTAGAAATCAGGGGACGGTTATGTTCCCAAATGGCATCTTTGACTAAGACATCTCCACCAGTCATGGCTGCTGCAACCATAAAGGTTCCTGCCTCAATCCGGTCTTGAACAACCTGATGTTCTGTTCCATGCAGACTAGAAACTCCCTTAATAGTAATCGTTTCCGTTCCTGCTCCCTTAATTTTTGCCCCCATTTTATTGAGAAAAATCGCCAAATCAACAATTTCAGGTTCCCGCGCTGCATTTTCAATAACCGTAGTCCCTTCCGCTAGAGTTGCTGCCATCATCAAGTTTTGCGTTGCCCCTACACTTGGGAAATCCATGTAGAGATGGACTCCTTTTAAGCGTTCAGCCCTTGCTTCAAGATAACCCGCACGCTGATGAATCGCTGCTCCCATCGCCTCCAAACCTTTGAGGTGTAAATCAATTGGACGACTACCAATCGTGCAGCCCCCAGGCATGGAAACCTTGGCATAGCCGTTGCGAGCTAAGATAGGCCCCAGTACAACAATAGAAGCCCGCATCTGATTGACATACCTATAAGGAGCTTCGCTTCCCAATTCGCCTTGGGCATCAACCAAAATCTCTTTCTTTTCTTGATCAAATGAAACTCTTACTCCTAGCCCGTCAACCACGCGATTCATGGTGAACACATCCGATAGAATCGGCACATTCGACAACCGTGACTGCCCTTCACTTGCTAAGATTGTTGCAGCTAATAGAGGTAAAACAGCATTCTTTGCGCCTTCAATAGTCACTTCACCTTCTAGGCGAGTTTTCCCACCTCTAACAATAATTTTATCCATTTTTACTTCCTTTTATTCACTTTTTCTGACATCTGCTTATTCAAAACAACGCTAATACCATTTCTTTTCTCTTAGAGATCCTTCTAGCGGAGTGCTTCTGTTAGATTGCGGCTAATGGATAAGACATCCAAAAAGAAAGCAGAGACTAAGTAGCCTAACGCAATCGCCACAAATACAATGAATAGTTGAATTTTCCTATGATTTTCTGCCGTCCCCTTTACTAACTTTGACCAATCAACTACCGATAACAATAAGTAATGGGCAAGATAAATAAACAAGAGATGGCTACAAACAGTTACCAATGATCTAATCATGTTTCCATTATACCAAAAATTTCTAAAAATTCGTATTTTGAAAACAGCCAATGCACTCGAGTACGTAAAAAGAGGTCGGAACTTTCCAACCTCTTTACAGTATTCATTTCTTCTGCTATTACTTTTGACCAACACGAATCCGATTAATCGCACGTTGAAGGGCAATAGCTGCCCGTCTTTCCATATCAATATTGTGTGCATGTTGTGCTTCTTCAAGCTCTCGTTCAGCTCGAAGTTTCGCACGCTCGGCACGACTAACATCAATATCACGCTCCCGTTCAGCTGAATCGGATACAATAGTAATCAAATCTTTTGAAATTTCAATAATGCCGCCGTTGACCGCAATCCAATCCACATGATTTTCATCATCGATACGGCGCACCTTGATCTCATCAATCGCTAACACAGCAATCAATTCAACGTGTCCAGGATAAATCCCTAGCTCACCTTCCGTTGTTCGAACGAGTACAAAAGCCGCATGGTGATCATACCGAATACCGTCTGGCGTTACAATTTGTACGGTCATTTGTGCCATAAAACACCTCTAAAATCTCATCTTAGCTGCTTTTGCAATCACATCATCAATGGAACCAACATTGCGGAAAGCATCTTCTGGTAATGTATCATGCTTACCATCCAAGATTTCTTTAAATCCACGTACTGTTTCAGCAACTGGTACGTATGAACCTGGCATACCGGTGAATTGTTCTGCCACATTAAAGTTTTGTGACAAGAAGAATTGAATGCGACGAGCACGACCAACCAAGGTCTTCTCATCATCAGACAATTCATCCATTCCCAAGATAGCAATAATATCTTGTAACTCTTGGTAGCGTTGCAAGACGCGTTTTACTTCCATAGCGACCGCATAATGTTCTTCTCCAACAACTTCAGGTGCCAAGGCACGTGAACTAGAGGCAAGAGGATCAACGGCTGGATAAATTCCCAACTGAGTCAATTTCCGCTCCAAGTTAGTCGTCGAATCCAAATGTGCAAAAGCTGTTGCTGGCGCTGGGTCAGTGTAGTCATCCGCTGGGACATAAATCGCTTGGATAGATGTTACGGAACCTTTTTTGGTTGAGGTAATCCGCTCCTGCAATTGTCCCATTTCAGTTGCTAAGGTTGGTTGGTACCCTACAGCTGACGGCATCCGACCCAATAGGGCGGAAACTTCAGAACCCGCTTGCGTGAAACGGAAGATATTGTCGATGAACAAGAGCACATCCTGACCTTCGACATCACGGAAGTATTCTGCAATCGTTAAGCCAGTCAAGGCAACCCGCATACGAGCACCTGGTGGCTCATTCATCTGTCCAAAAACCATGGCTGTTTTTTCAATAACACCTGATTCTTTCATTTCCCAGTAAAGGTCATTCCCCTCACGAGTCCGCTCACCAACACCAGTAAATACTGAAATACCACCGTGTTCCTGAGCGATATTGTGAATCAATTCTTGGATAAGAACCGTTTTACCAACACCGGCACCACCAAAGAGACCGACTTTCCCTCCCTTCAAATAAGGAGCTAGAAGGTCAATAACTTTAATACCTGTTTCTAAAATCTCTGTTGCAGTTGATAATTCATCAAATGTCGGAGCTTTTTTATGAATCGGATGACGTTCTACTGTCTCGTCAAATGGTGTTTCCAAGTCAATGGTATCACCTAGGACGTTAAAGACACGACCAAGCGTTTCCTTCCCAACAGGGACAGAAATCGGACGTCCTGTGTCTAGAACTTCCATTCCACGAGTCAAGCCATCTGTTGATTCCATCGCAATGGTTCGAACAACACCATCGCCTAGCTCCAATGCAACCTCAAGCACGACTTTTTGTTTTGATTCATCGTTCTTATAAACGACAAGTGCGTTGTTAATCTCAGGAAGCTTATCATCAGCCGAAAATGCCACATCGACAACCGGCCCAACAACCTGAGTAATTTTGCCTGAACTCATTTTTTCTCCTTTATACAAGATACAAAGGACGTAAAGAGCACTGTAAAAATAGGAGATTGACGATGTGTTCCATGAACACAAGGAAATCTATCCCTAAAGGGAGCCTCAGTTGTAACCAACTAGAGTTGGAACATCTGCGTCTCTTTTTTTACACAGCTCTTAGTCCGTGTTCAATTATTAAGATATGAGAGCGTTTAAAGCACACAGTGTACCCCAGGGTACCCGTATCTGTAAAACGAGCAAGCTCGTAACAGTTACGGCAAACTTAGGATATCTGATGTAGAGTTAGAAGAGAGTTTGCTCTACAAACTCCTATCTCCCGCCTCCAAAGGTATACTATACCTTTGGAGCTAGGAATGTTTATCCCTAAAGGGAGCCTCAGCTGTAACCAACTAAAGTTGGAACAACTGCGTCTCTGTTTTACACTTTTTACCCCCTACTTATCTAGTCAAGGGCGCTTGCTCCCGCTACGATTTCCGTAATTTCTTGTGTAATTGCCGCCTGACGCGCCCGATTGTAGCGAATGGTCAACTGATCAATCACGCTCTTAGCATTATCCGTTGCTGTCTGCATGGCTACCATGCCGGCCGCATTTTCAGCTGTTTTGGCATCTAAGATAGCACCATATATCGTTGATTCTGCGTATTGTGTCAAGAGTTGTCCCAAAAGCGCATCCCTACTTGGTTCCAATTCAAAGGTAGCGGTATAGCCATCCGCTTCATTATGATCCAAGTCTTCGACTGGTAACATCTGTTGCACACGCACTTGACGACTCAAACTGTTGATATGGTGATTGTAACAGACATACAATTCATCAAAAATCTCGTTTTTATACATCTCAACAGATTTTGAAATGATTTTTTGAACATCATCAAAACTTGGATTGTCCGCTAATCCGCGTAATTCAAAGATTGGTTGAATGCCTCTCGCTCGAAAGAAATCCGCTCCCATACCACCGATTGCAATGATTTCATACTCATCCTTGCTAGCATGGTCTTGTTCAATCATTTCCATAACGGCTTTTAGAATCATCGCATTGTAGCTCCCTTTCAAACCGCTATCAGAGGTAATCACGATGTAGCCTGATTTTTGGATTGGACGACGAATCAACATAGGATTGGTCGATCCCTCCATCAATTCACCACGGAGCAAGTCTGTCGTAATTTTCCGAACCTTGCTAGCATAAATCTGAAAGGACTTTGCCAATTGCTCTGATTTAGCTAGTTTGGCAGCCGATACCATCTGCATCGCACCTGTGATTTGACTGGTTTTCTTTGTAGAGGCAATTTTTGTTTTTATTTCATTGAGAGAACCTGCCATAACACTTCTCCTTTACTGAAAGACAGACTGGTCTTTGAATTCCTGAATAGCAGCATTCAATTCATCTGTATCTGGCAAATCTTTTGTGACCCGAATCGTATCCAAAAGACCATCATGATGCAAGTCAAAGTAGGCATAGAGTTCTTCTTCAAAAGCCAAAATATCATCGATTGGTACTGAGTCCAAGAAGCCATTTGTTAAAGCATAGAGAATGAGAACTTGTTTCTCAACTGGTAATGGTTTATGAAGCGGCTGCTTCAACACTTCTACTGTCCGACGTCCACGATTTAATTTCGCTTGGGTCGCAGCATCCAAATCTGAACCGAATTGAGTAAAGGCTTCTAATTCACGGTAGGAAGCAAGATCAATCCGAAGTGTACCTGCTACTTTTTTCATCGCCTTGATTTGGGCAGAACCACCGACACGAGATACCGATGAACCCGCATCAATCGCAGGACGAATTCCTGAATTGAATAAATCATCTTTCAAGAAAATTTGCCCATCCGTGATCGAAATCACGTTGGTTGCGATATAGGCTGAAATATCTCCTGCCTGAGTTTCAATAAATGGTAGGGCCGTAATCGATCCACCACCTAACTCGTCTGACACCTTTGCAGAACGCTCTAACAAGCGACTATGAAGGTAGAAGACATCTCCCGGATAAGCTTCACGCCCTGGCGGACGACGAAGAAGTAGGGATAATTCACGGTAGGCAACTGCTTGTTTTGATAAATCATCGTAAACAACCAAGACATGCTTGCCTTCATACATGAATTCTTCTGCCATTGCAACGCCAGCATACGGCGCCAAGAAAAGCAATGGAGACGGTTGAGAAGCTGAGGCCGTTACCACAATCGTGTAATCGAGCGCTCCATATTGACGAAGTGTTTCAACCTGAGTACGAACTGTCGATTCTTTTTGCCCAATTGCCACATAGATACAAATCATATCTTGGTCTTTTTGATTCAAAATTGCATCAATAGCAATAGAGGTTTTCCCTGTTTGTCGGTCTCCGATAATCAACTCACGCTGACCACGGCCGATTGGCACGAGGGCATCAATTGCCTTCAATCCTGTTTGAAGAGGCTGGTTAACGGATTTCCGCTGCATTACACCTGGTGCTGGATACTCAATCGGTCTTGTCTTGCTCGTCCGAATTTCACCAAGTCCGTCAACAGGTTGTCCAAGCGGATTTACCACACGTCCAATCAAGGCTTGACCAACTGGTACTTCCATAATTTTTCCGGTACGGCGAACAACCGAACCTTCCCGAATATCAGTAAAAGGACCCAAGATGATAATCCCTACATCGACCGTTTCCAAATTTTGAGCCATTCCGATTGTACCATTTTCAAAAATCAGAAGCTCTCCACTCATGGCATTATCTAGACCGTGGGCACGGGCGATTCCGTCACCGATATAGGTCACGACCCCTGTCTCTGTATAGTCAAAATCGGGTTGAAACCCTTCAATTTGTTGTTTTAGTAAAGCGCTAATTTCTTGTGCATTAATCACCAAAAGAACACCACTTTCTATTTTCTAAAGTCTATTTCGAATTTCTTTCAATTGCGTCCGCACACTGGCATCGATAACCTTGTGGTTGACTGTTACAATAAAGCCACCCAAAACTTCTCTGTCAATTTCTTCTATAATATGACGAACTTTCAAGGAAAAACGGTTTTCTACGAGATGACGCACCCTTTCTTTTTGTTCCTCTGTCAATGGATAAACAGATACAATATGGGCATCAAACTCTTGCTTGCTCTTACTAATTAACCGCAAGGCTGCTTCCAGTGTTTCAACGAGTAAATCAGCATGACCATCTCGCGCTATAGCTTCAATCAGGTCATTGACTTCGCGGTAGGTTGATTGGCGAATCGCATGAACAAATTCAGCCTTTTCAGCGTGAGAAACCGTTGCAGATAAGAGAATTCGATTTAATTTACTATCATGAATAACCGTGAGAATAGCCGAGATTTGGTCATAAATCGTCCAGACATCCTCGCGATCATATACCTTATCAACGAATGATTGAGCATATTTTTGCACCAGGGCAGTTTCTCTAGCATTCATTATTCTTCTCCTAGCCTATCAATATAGCGACTAATCAATTCGCTATGTGCTTGCTGATCCAAATCCTCCAAGATAATTTTGCTGGCCAAATCGACTGCCAAATCTGCGACTTGAACGTGCAACTTCTCTTGGGCTTCTCGCTTCTCAGCTTCAATTTCCAAATCAGCTTTCTTTTTCAAGGCTTCGATTTCCACTTCAGCTTGTTCCAAAATGCGTTTTTTTTCTAATTTTGCACGGTCCACAGCATCTTGCACAATCTTTTGTCCTTCTACACGGCCTTGTGCCAACTCTTGTTCGCGTTGTTGAACAAGGTCGGAGGCTTCTGCTAATTTTTCTTCGGCTGCATCAATATCTCCTGAAATTTTCGCAGCACGTTCTTCAAAAATACCTGTAATTTTATCCCATGCGAAGAGGCGAATTGCCACAATCAATACGGCAAACGAGGCCGTAACTAGAATAAAATTACCAAGCATGGCACTATTTATACTTAGTCCTGTAATCATGAATACCTACATCCTTTCCTATTCACCTTCACCTTGAATTTTCTTATTTAAGTACATCGAAACCAACATCACAAACACATAGGCCTGTAAGCAGGAAATAAAGACTGAGAAACCAGTCCAGATGACATTCAATAGGAAGGCAATGGGATACGCAAACGCACTTTTTTGTGACATCTGCACCAATAGGGTTACCAAAATTTCACCAGCAAAGATATTTCCGTACAAACGAAGCGCGAGAGAAGCTACGTTGGTCACTTCTTCCAAAATATTCATCGGAGCCATTGCCCAAGGGGTTACAAATGCTTTTAAATAATTTTTAAATCCTTGGCGACGAATCCCTTCTACGTGACAGAAAACAACTGCCATAATGGCCAAACCAAAGTCATAAGCCATATTAGAGGTTGGAGAAGTCCAGAAATTCACACCCTCTGATGATTCTAATTTCGTCATCAATCCTAGATTATTCGCGAGCAAGAGGAATAAAAAGAGCGTAAAGAAGTAAAGAGCATATCTCTTTGACTCGACATCACCTAAATTTCCTTTTGTAAAATTGATTGTCAACTCATAGACATACTCCAATACATTTTGCTTACCCTTCGGCTTCAATGTCATGCTGCGACTGGCCCAAAATACGAGTAAAAATATAATGGTAATCGTAACCATTGTCACAATGACCATGGTCACATCAAAGGTTACAGGACCCAGAGTAATTGTTGGAGCTGCAGTTCCTTCCACGATTACTCCCCCTTTCTAATGATTCTGAGGTATTCCTTATCCACGCAAGAACAATGTCATCGCAAGGGTTACGAAGAAAGTACCTTCAATGAAGGCAACACCCATGAATACTCCTGTCATTAGTTTGCTTTGTAATTCAGGTTGACGTGCTGTTGAGCTAAGGTAGCTTGCAACCAATAATCCCTCACCAACACTAACACCTAAACAGGCAACACCTAAAGCTAATGCAGATACATCCATTTTTAATTCTCCTTTAAAATTTTTATACCATGATAGCATACTCCTAAAAAATGCTTTTGTCAAGAAAAGACAGCACTTGGAAGCGTTTTCTAGCTTTTGCATTTAGAAAAAGAAAAGACTGTTCATCTTTTCTTCCTATTTAAATTGTTTCATCCAAATGGTCTGCTTCTTCGATAAAGCGTTTAGCCATATCTTCTCGATTGATCTCATCAGTATCTAGGGTAATGGCCTCATCTGCCACCTTGTCTGTATCTGCGAAAAATTCAATATGATTTGCTAGATTGATCAACTCAACCGGGGCATCTCCTCCGTATTCACCATCAAGATTTAACATCATCCGATTGCTGTCATCCAAGGATTCAATCGTTAGTTGGCGAGTCTTGATATATTCAATCTTATCGCTATCAACATGCTTCCCTCCGTCAATGACAAGACGAATCAAGTGTAGAATTTCAAAGAGATTGCCTGTCTTTACCATAATCAAGGTAAACATACCGTCATCCAACTTAGCATCGGGCACAATCTGCTCAAAACCGCCAATCGAATTGGTCAAGGCAACGAAAATCATGGAGATTTTCCCTTCAAAAACACCATCATCATAAGCCACACGAACAGGAGTAAACTGGACCTGCGGCAATAATTCTGCCCCCTTTACCACATAGGCAAGGTAGCCAAAAATCGTCTTGAGTTGGCTAGGAACGCTATACGTTAATTCTGTCAATGTACCCGCTGCTGCAATATTGATAAAATAATTATCTCCAGATTGCTGATTTTTTGCAAGACCAATGTCCATTAAAATTGTCTGTTGCTTACCAATAACCTTAGCTGCCTCAACTGGATTTCCCCTAGGAATTTTCAAGGCTCTTGCGTAATCATTAGTCGTGCCAGTTGGAATAATCGCCATCTGTGGACGTTTTGGCAGAAAGGCAATCCCATTCACCACTTCGTTAATCGTTCCATCGCCACCAGCTGCAACAACCAAATCAAAACCTGCTTTAGCTGCTCTCGTTGCTTCGTTTTTCGCTGAATCTTTTTCAGGACTTGTTTGAAATGCAGAGGTTTCATAACCAAAACCTTCTAAAACGTGCAGAACTTCTGCTACATTTTTCTTCATCATTTCCTGACCAGAAACAGGATTATAAATCAATCGTGCTCGTTTTCTTTGTTCCATTATATACACCTATAGACTTTCTAACCAGGCCTCGTCTTTTATCTCAATGCCCAATTCTTGTGCCTTTATTAATTTACTTCCTGCATCACTTCCTGCTACTACAAGGTCCGTTTTTTTCGAAACAGAGCCTGTAACAGTTGCTCCCAAACTCTCCAGTTTAGCCTTGGCTTCGCTTCGCTTGAGGCGCTCTAATTTTCCAGTCAAGACAATGGTCATACCAGATAAGAGGGCATCTGCTGCAAGACCTTGACCAAGGTAGGTAAGATTGACTCCAAGTAGTTCCAATTCTGCTACTAACATTTTAGCCCCTTCGCTAGCAAAATAGCTTGTTACAGATTGGGCAATAACAACTCCTATTCCTTCTAGTGTTGCAAGCTCCTCCAAATCAGCTTTGGCAAGATTTGGAATTGAGGTAAAGGTTTCTAGTAAAATCTTACTGGCCTTACTGCCAACATGACGAATGCCTAAGCCAAACAAAAGCCGTTCTGCCGAATGGTCCTTTGAAGCCTGAATCGCTTGATAGAGTTTTGTAGCTGACTTTTCTTTAAAACCTTCTAAGGTCACTAAATTCTCAACAGATAGACGATAAATATCTGCCACATCATGGACTAGATTGGCAGAAAAGAGTTTTTCTACAATCGAACTCCCCAGACCAGCAATACTCATGGCATCTCGACTCGCAAAATGCTCTAATTTACTTTTTAACTGGGCAGGACAAAGTGGATTGATACAACGAAGAGCCACCTCGTCCTCATAGTGACACAATTCGCTTTCACAACTTGGACATTCTCTTGGAATGACTAGAGGTTCTTGCTGATTTCGCTTGGCTTGAACCACCGATAAGACTGCTGGGATAATGTCTCCCGCCTTATAGACGATAACCGTATCATGCAGGCGGATGTCTTTTTCAGCAATATAGTCCACATTGTGCAAGGTCGCACGGCTCACTGTAGTTCCCGCCAGCTGCACAGGTGTTAGATTAGCCGTTGGGGTTACAACCCCCGTCCGACCGACTGTCCAGTCCACCGATAGAATCTCTGCTTCCTTTTCTTCAGCAGGAAATTTATAGGCAATCGCCCAGCGTGGTGCCTTAACTGTAAAGCCTAATTCATCTTGAATAGCCAGGTTATTGACCTTAACCACAACACCGTCAATCTCATACGGCAAGGCTTCTCTGCGAATCGCTAAGTCTTGGATAAAATTCCAGACATCTTGAATCGTGTCTGCCAAATGGTAATCGTGATTGGTCACAAAGCCTAGCTTGCTTAATTTTTCCAAAATATGAGACTGGCTACCTGCCTCAGTTGGACTAGCTTCTTGGTATAAGAAGGTAGCAAGGCCGCGTTTGGCTACAATTCTGGTATCTAATTGACGCAAAGTACCTGCTGCAGCGTTTCGTGGATTGGCAAATTCGACTTCTCCAGCTTCTTGACGAATCTGATTGATCCGATCAAACGAAGCCTTAGGCATATAGCATTCGCCACGAACAGTTATATCAAGGGCTTCTGGTAATGTCAAAGGAATATCCTGTACTCGCTTGAGATTTTCTGTGATATTTTCACCGATACTGCCATCTCCACGAGTAGCCCCTACAACCAACTGACCAGCCTCATAGGTCAGTGAAATCGACAAGCCATCAATTTTTAATTCGCAAATATAGGTTACATCGGGAAATTCCTTACGAATGCGGCGGTCAAAGCTTTCCAATTCTTCAAAGGAAAAAGCATCTTGTAGGCTATACAAAGGGTATTCGTGTTGGTATTTGCTAAAACCATCTAAGAGTTTCCCACCCACACGATGACTAGGACTGTTGGGTAAGACCAAATCAGGATGTGCTTCCTCTAGTTCCACCAATTCGCGGTAAAGCTGATCATATTCAGCATCCGAGACCACCGGACGGTCTAATCGGTAATAAGCATCTGCGTATTGATTCAGCTGATTTACTAAGTCATTCATTCTATCTTTCATATCCTTATTATATCACGATTCAAGCCAGAATTCGAAACGAAACATCTACATTTCTCCTTTTGAAAATGGCTGAATTCTGCATTTTTCCAGAAGAAAGAGTATAATAGAATTATCATAATCATACAATTATTATTTGGAGGTGTTTCATGGCTGTTACATACAAGCGACAAGATGATTTAGAAAAAATGTTGGAAGAATTTGCTTCTTTTGATGCACTCGAAAAAGTGGAATTTCCAGATCCCAAAGCCCCAAAAGAAACAAAAGACCAGAAATCTGCAGAAAAATAGGTTCGCCTGATGTTGGGATTACAAAACTTACCAGCTTCTGTCTTACAAGCAGGAGCGATTTTTCTTTCTATTGTCATCGAGGCTTTACCTTTTGTACTCATCGGTTCCTTGATTTCAGGCTTTATTGAGGTCTATGTGACACCAGACCGTGTTCATCAGGCCTTACCCCAAAACCGTTTTTTGAGAATTTTATTTGGAACCTTTATCGGCTTTATTTTTCCTTCTTGTGAATGTGGCATTGTCCCTATTGTCAACCGATTGTTGGAGAAAAAAGTGCCTACTTATACAGCTATTCCCTTTCTAGCCACGGCTCCTGTTATCAACCCCATTGTCTTATTTTCCACTTTTACAGCCTTTGGAAATTCCGTCAAATTTGCCCTTTATCGAGCTCTTGGCTCCATCCTTGTAGCACTGGTTTTGGGATTATTTCTCGGTTTTGTACGGACAGATTCAATTGTAAAAGAAACTTCGACACCTCTACATGAACATCACTTTTCTCATCTAACCGGTTGGAAAAAAGTCGGCCAAGCCTTGGTACAAAGTATTGATGAGTTTTTCGATACCGGTCGCTATTTGATTTTTGGTTGCCTATTTGCTAGTCTTGTCCAAGTTTACATTCCAACCAGTATCCTGACCAAAATCGGCCACAATCCATTAACGGCTATTCTCCTAATGATGTTACTTGCCTTTTTACTATCACTCTGCTCAGAAGCCGATGCCTTTATCGGTTCTTCCTTACTTACGACCTTTGGTTTTGCTCCTGTTATGGCCTTTCTCGTTATCGGTCCTATGATTGATATTAAAAATCTCATCATGATGAAGCATTCCTTTAAGACATCCTTTATTCTGCAATTTATCAGCATTATCTCGGTTGTCATCGTCCTGTATTGTCTTGCGCTAGGAGGTATTTAGTATGATTCGTTTCTTAATTTTAGTAGGTTATTTTGAAATGACTCTCTATCTCTATATTTCTGGAAAATTGGATCAGTATATCAACCTTCACTACTCTTATTTGGCCTATCTCTCCATGGTATTAACCTTTATCCTGGCTCTCGTCCAACTCTACATTTGGATGAAGCAACTGGAAACCCATAGCCATCTTGCTACAAAAATGGCCAAGTTAACCAGTATCGGTCTTTTACTGATTCCACTACTTATCGCTTGGGGCTTCCCAACGGTACATCTTGACTCCACAACGGTTGCTGCCAAGGGCTACCATTTCCCGCTCGCAGCAGGGACAGATACAGAAATTCAAGAACAAGAAGGAACAACCGTTCAATACTTGAAGCCCGATACCTCTGCTTATTTCACTAAATCCAGTTATCAAGCAGAAATGCGCAAGGTCGCCGAGCGCTATCTAGACCAAGAGACCATATCCGTGACTAGTGAAAATTACATGGAAGTCATGGAAGCCATCTATGATTACCCAAATGAATTTGTTGGAAAAACAATTGAAATGGTGGGCTTTGTTTATAATGACCCTGACAATGCCAACCAGCAATTTCTCTTCCGATTTGGGATTATCCACTGTATTGCCGACTCAGGTGTCTATGGATTACTCTCAACTGGACAGGAAAAACAATTTCAAGATAATACTTGGGTCGTAGCTAAGGGAGTCATTCAACTATCCTACCATAGCTCTCTCCAACAGGCTCTCCCAACGCTCGAATTGACGGAATACAGCAAGATTGAACAACCAAAAAATCCCTATGTCTACCGTGTCTTTTAGGCAGGGAAAACGACTCTAACACATCCCCATCTAGCTCGCTCTTAGAACCTGTATTCATAAGCGAAGTCATTCTAATCGAGAGCTTATTTGACGATAATCACGGCGTTTTTTGAAGGAATACTGACTGTATTTCAAAAAAAGCAACGATGAGTAGCGGAAAATAAGCCCTAAATAGAGTTGCCGAGCTGGGAATACAGGTTTTTACAATGACGAATGCTAGCAGAAAAGAAATACGAGGAAGCTGGACTCAAGTCTGGCTTCTCTTATCTTTGATTTTTGACGAGTATTAGGTGAATTTTCAGACAATTTATGATATACTACTAATAAATTCTACAGATTGGAACTTGTATATGTCATCACACGTATTATTTACTATTTTTGGAGCGAGTGGAGACCTTGCTAAGCGCAAACTCTATCCCTCACTGTTTCGATTATATAAAGCCGGGCATATTGGACAGCATTTTGCCGTGATTGGTACAGCGCGTCGTCCGTGGACCAAGGAGTATTTTGAACAAGTCGTGATTGAATCGCTCGGAGATTTACCAGACAATACGCGTCAGGCGCATGAATTTGCCAGTCATTTCTACTACCAGAGCCACGATGTCAATGATACCGAACACTACATTGCCTTGAAGCAACTGCAGGAAGAATTGGACGCAAAATACCAAACTGAGCACAACAAGGTCTTCTTCTTATCTATGGCGCCTGAATTTTTCGGAACCATTGCCAAACACTTGAAATCCGAAAAAATTGTTGATGGAAAAGGCTTTGAGCGCCTCATCATCGAAAAACCATTCGGAACAAGCTTAGAGACAGCAGAAAAGCTCAATCAGGAATTGTCAGAAACCTTTGAAGAAGAGCAAATTTATCGCATCGACCATTACCTTGGTAAAGAAATGGTGCAGAATATCTTTGCTGTCCGCTTTGCCAATATCATTTTTGAACACATTTGGAATCGCAATTACATCGAATCCGTTCAAATCAACTTTGCAGAATCAATCGGTGTTGAAGACCGTGGGGGCTACTACGACCATTCCGGTGCCTTGAAAGACATGATTCAAAACCACGCGCTGCAAGTTCTATCGCTACTGGCTATGGATAAGCCAGCTAGCTTTAAAGAAGCCGATGTACGAGCAGAGAAAATCAAGGTTTTCCAACATCTGAAACAACAAACTGATGAGGAAATCAAACGCAATTTCATCAGAGGCCAATACACTGCTGGACATATTGACGGCAAAAACTATGTGGGCTATCTAGAAGAACCAAATATCGCAGCAAATTCTCAGACAGAAACCTTTGCAAGTGGTGTCTTCTTTGTGGATACTGATGCCTTTCGAGATGTGCCATTCTTCTTCCGTACCGGCAAACGCTTGACGGAAAAAGGAACACGGATTACCATTGTCTTTAAGCATGCTCATGATATTTTTGGGCAGCAGGCAGAAAAGAATATCTTAACCATTTACATTCAGCCAACAGAAGGATTCTCACTTTCCATCAATGGCAAAGAGGTCGGCTCCCACTTTGCACTCACACCCGCCAAGCTCAACTTCCGCCACAATGCGACTGCTCTTGGTAATTCGCCAGAAGCCTATGAAAAGCTCTTCTTTGATGTCTTGCATGGCGATTCCACAAACTTCAGTCATTGGGAAGAGGTCAAGGCCAGCTGGCAATTCATCGACCAAGTGGTGCGTATCTGGCAGGACAACCAAGTCCCTCTCCACTACTATCCAGCAGGAAGCATGGGGCCACAAGCTGCATTTGATCTATTAGAAAGCTACGGTAGCAAATGGGTATGGACACCAGATGTCTGGTATCGTGAACGAGGATTGTTATAAGATGACACAAAAATTCCAATCACCTGATTGGAATTTTTTCTTATACTAAACCTTCTAAAAGACCTTTCATAAAGGATTCGGAATGAAATTCACCGATGTCGTCAATCTTTTCGCCAAATCCAATCAGTTTGACTGGAATATCTAATTCTTGTCGGATAGCGAGTACAACACCACCACGCGCAGTACCATCCAATTTCGTCAAGACTAGACCAGTTAAAGGAGTAATTTTTGAAAATTCTTTGGCCTGAACCAGGGCATTTTGACCAGTAGAGGCATCAAGAGCCAACAAGGTTTCATGAGGAGCTTCTGGTAAACTACGCTTTATAATGCGACCAATTTTTTCTAGCTCAGCCATGAGATTTTCCTTGTTTTGCAGGCGACCAGCTGTGTCAATCATGAGAATGTCCACCTGCTCTGCCATAGCCTTTTCCATGCCGTCAAAGACCACGCTAGCTGGATCTGATTTCTCTGGCCCTGTTACCACAGGGACATCTACACGACGACCCCACTCAACCAACTGCGCTACTGCACCTGCACGGAAGGTGTCTGCTGCGACCAACATGACCTTCTTGCCTGCTTGCTTGTATCGATACGCCAATTTCCCAATAGAGGTTGTTTTTCCAACTCCGTTGACACCAACAAAAAGCATGACTGTCAGACCATTTTGAAAAGCAATCTGCTCGCTAAACTGACCATCTTTTTCGTAAATATCCACTAATTTCTCGATAATCAAACGGCGCAAGGCTTCTGGCTTTTTAGCATTTTCCAAGCGAGCTTCCTGACGAAGTTCTTCCGTCAAGTTAGAAGCAACCTGTACACCGACATCGCTCGTAATCAGCAATTCCTCTAATTCCTCAAAGAATTCCTCATCTACTGAACGGAAATTCGCAAAGAATTGATTGAGCTTGGCTCCAAATCCTGTCCGAGTTTTCTTGAGAGTCCGTTGGTATTTTTCCTCTTCACTCTCAGATGCTACTATTTCTTCTACTGCTGGCTCATTTTTCGTTTGAACAGCAGGATTTACTCCCTGCTCTTGTGCTTCCTGAATCCGAAGAGCGGCCGCTTCCTTAGCCGCATAATATTCTGCCATAAAGTCCAGTGTCCGCTGTTTTTGAGCATCTAGGGATTCATCAGAAGGCTCAGAAATAATGGGTTCTACAGGATCTATTTCTTCCAGTACTTCCTTAGATATTTCCTCGGTAGTCTCCGCTAGTTCCTCAATTACCTCTACCTGCTCTCTATCATCTATCTCTTGTTCTGCAACACCACTATCTTCTGTCTCCTCTTGTATCTGGTTTTCTTCTGACAGGGTGAGTGCTTCTTCTTTTTCCTTGTGACCAAACAATCGATCAAATAGTCCCATTTTCTTCCTCGCTTACTACATATTGCTCAATTGCCCAAGCAATACCATCTTCATCATTGGTAACTGGCAACACCACCTTGGCAACTTCTTTTAGTTTTGAACTAGCGTTTGCCATTGCAACACCGAGTCCAGCCCATTCGACCATACTGAGATCATTTTCTTCATCACCACAAGCCATTACTTCTGATTGATCAATTCCTAAATGCTCAATCAACTTGGCAAGACCGTTTGCCTTGTGAACTCCCTTAGGGCTCCATTCCAAGAGAATATCCCGCGATTTAAAAATTTCAAATCGATCATATAAAGTTGCTGGCAATTTAGCAATCTGTTGATCCAAAAATGCTGCTTCAACTGCTGTCACAGCCTTATTATAGGTCACATCTTCAGGAAGAGTAGCATCTGTCGTTGGAATAATACGTAGTAACGGATTGCAGGTTGAATAGAGTGAGGCGCGCGCCGCATCCAAGGAATAGACATCTCCACCGTGAATCGCATCAAGAGGCAATTCAAGCTGATTGGTCACCTCACGAATCGCACGCACATCTTCAACTGAAAAGCCAGTCTGTTCTAGAATACGACCTGTATTTTCTTGAACCAGTCCTCCATTAAAGGTAATCGAAAACTGTCCTTTCCCAAGCAAATCCAATTCTGTCAGAAATTGTTCAATCGCTTTTAAGGGCCGTCCAGTTGTCAAGACCACATAAACTCCCTGTTCTCTTGCTGCTTGCAAGGCTTTTTTGTTCTTATCTGAAATTCGCTTGTCAGATGTCAACAAGGTTCCGTCCAAATCTAAGGCAATCAATTTAATACTCATCTAACATCTCCTCTATATAAGCCAAGACTGCTTCGTCATTGCAATGTCCAATGACACTGTCAGCTACCTTTTTCACTTCTGGTTTTGCATTGCTTGTCGCAAGAGAAGTTCCTGCAAAATCAAGCATTTCCAAATCATTTTGATTGTCCCCAAAGGCTACTACATCAGCCGCCTCTAAACCACAATACTCACATAATTGAGACAAACCAACCGCCTTATGGCTGTCTGATAAAATAATATCAACCGAATTAAAGCCAGTCGTAACAGCTATTACATCATCAAACTCTTGATTCAGCCATTCTTGTGCCACTTCTACTTCCTCCGTTGGGAATGTAGCCACAATCTTGACAATATCTTCTGTCACTTCCGAAAAATCCGATACTAGAGTCGTCTTCACATAAAAGGGGGAGATCATCTCTATGAACTCTTTATCCCCACTCTTTAAGAGATAGGCACCATTTTTCCCTGATAGAATGATACAACTTTTCTGACCGTATGGACTAGCCGATAATCGACGGATAATTTCTAGATATACTTTCGGTTCAATGGGCTGATCTTCAAAAATAATCTTTCCTTTATAGGATACGATTGAACCATTTTCAGCAATAAAAGCCATTTCATCTTCAAAGCCTTGGAAAACGTCCTGCAAACTCATCAAGGAACGCCCACTTGCTGCTGCAAAAAGGTAATCTTTTTGATGAAATTGATCCAATATTTTACGGAATCGGTCTCGATTGAACTGATGGTCTTCTCGAAGAAATGTGCCATCCATATCCGTTGCGATTATTTTTTGAAACATCTGTTTACTCACTTTCTATCTCTTTCAACTTCACAGACACAATCTTTGATACACCAGATTCTTGCATTGTCACTCCATACATGGCATCTGCTGCCGCCATTGTCCCTTTTCTGTGTGTCACAACAATAAACTGACTAGATTGATCAAAGCGGTTGAGATAATCACCAAAGCGTTTCACATTGGCTTCATCAAGGGCTGCCTCTACTTCATCCAAAATGACAAATGGAATGGTTTTGACACGAATAATCGAAAACAGCAAGGCTAGAGCTGACAAGGCTTTTTCCCCACCAGACATCAAGTTAAGGGATTGAATTTTCTTTCCTGGTGGTTGAACAGAAATCTCCACCCCTGCTGTCAAAATATCAGAATTGGTCAAGATGAGATCTGCTGATCCCCCACCAAACATTTGCTGAAAGGTTCGCTTGAAACTATCACGAATAGCTTCAAAGGTCTGCTTAAAGCGTGCTGTCACCTCTGAATCCATTTCATGAATGGTGTCCAGTAAGAGATCGCGAGCTGATAGAATATCCTCGCGCTGTTCCTTTAAGAAATGCAAGCGTTGACCAACTTCTTCGTACTGTTCGATGGCTTCGATATTCACGGGGCCTAGATTGCGAATTGCTCGCTCCAATTCTTTTAAGGTCTGCTCAGACTGAGCCAAATTTTCCACTAG
The DNA here is from genome assembly GCF_040984445.1 of Streptococcus handemini. NCBI lineage: Bacteria > Bacillati > Bacillota > Bacilli > Lactobacillales > Streptococcaceae > Streptococcus > Streptococcus handemini. Next base: position 48,690 of record NZ_JBFRYH010000001.1, on the reverse strand, counting down.
TTCTGCTTTTTGGCTCGCTTCATCAAAACTCATTTTATAATGCTCTGTTAGATTGGCCAACAAGAATTTTAAGCGATTAGCTTCCCGGTCATAGTCTGCTTCCAATTTCGCTTGCTTGCGGATAAACTCGTCATTTTTCAAGCGCATCTGCTCCAAACGTGTAGCAATGTCGTCAAACTGACCCTCGATATCCTCTAATTCTAGCTTCACCCGAACAATCAACTGATTGGTTTCATCCTGTTTTGCTTTTGCAGCAGATAATTGTTCCGTTAATACATCTAAGCTGGTATCGTCCTGGGCTTCTACTTTTTGGTCAATAACCGCCTGTAATATCTCTATTTCATGCGCAAAATTAGCCTGTTCTTCCTGCAAACGAGTCTGATCGGACTGAACAAAGCGCACCTCACTAGCCAACTGGCTTTGAGTGACTTTAAGACTAGATAGGCTGTCCTGTAAGGCCTGTATTTGCTCTTGGATAGCATAGCGATTGGTCTTCATCTCCTCAATCTGCCCTGACAATGCCACTTTCTTTTCGGAAAACTCGGACAATTGTGCTTGGTACTGGGCTAACAAGTCCTCTAAATCAGACAATGTATCCTGACTAGCCTGTCCTGATTGGAGCTCATAGAGGGCATCCAATTCCGCCACCTTCTCTGCTAGCTGTTCATAGGAAAGGCGAACCCGCTGTTCCACCAATCGTGCTTCCTCACCAGCTTCCTTGATTTCTTCTAAGGAAAGGCGAGTAGCTTCCGCTGCTGCTTTTTTAGCCGCAACTTGCTTTTCTTGCTCTACTAGGGTCTGATTTAATAGTCTGATTTCTTCTACCAAGGCATCCAACTCTGGTTTAACAAAAGTTGTATTGTTGGTACGGTTACTTCCCCCTGCAAAAGCCCCACCGGGACGAATCTCTGTACCATCTAGACTCACTAAGCGAACTTGAAACTTAGTCGCTCGTGCTGCTTGATTGGCATGCTCGACTGTATCAAAAATCGCTATCGTCCCTAGTAAATTTTGAAAAATAACCTTCAAGCGCTCATTATAGGATACCAAATCGCTGGCTAAACCTAAGAATCCTTTAGAAGATTGCAATTGACTGACGAGATGACTTGCTAACTGACGTGGTTTAATGGTTGTTAGCGGTAAAAAGGTTGCCCGTCCTTGGCGACCTTGTTTTAAGAAGGCAATTGCTGCTTTGGCAGTTGCTTCATCTTCGACAATAATATGCTGACTAGCACCGCCAAGAGCAATCTCAAGCGCTGTCTGATACTGCATCTCAAAGGTGACATTGGCACTAACTGCTCCGACAATTCCACCGATTCTATCAGCTTGTTGTAAGACAGCTTTGACACCCGCATAGAAATTCGAGTGATTTTGCAAAATCGCTTCTAAACTAGCTTGTCGTGCCTTCTTCGTTTTCACTCGATCTAACACATCAAACAACTGCGATTGACTTGCTTGATACTCCTGATCTAAGACTACCAATTTTGTTTGTTTCTGCTGATAATCTTCTAGCAGTTCTTTTAGCCTTGTCTCAGCTTCTCTTAAGCGAATCTCCAATTGAGATAAGCCTGCTTGGTGTGTTTCCTTTTCCATCAACAGGCGGGTCAATTCCTCCGACCGACTTTCAGAAATGCGCCGTTGGTTGGCAAGGTCTTGCTCTACTTTCGCCAGTGCATTCGACAATTCTGCTTCATCTTGTAACAAGGTCACATAGCGCTCCCTAAGACGATCCAATACTTGGTCTGGATCTTCCGAAAAGTTGGATAAGTCCTGCTCTTTTTCTGCAATTATCTGCTTAATCTGGCTCAATTCTTCCTGCAATTGCACCAAACGACTTGCCTTTTCTGTCAGTTCTTCTTTTGTTTTAATAGCTTTTGCTTCTACATCTCGTAACCTAGCTTGTGCTTCTTGGCGACTGCTTTCATTCTGGCTCGACTCTAGTTGGTGAACCGTAATCTTTCGCTCTAAATCGCTGATTAACTTGGTAACATCAAGCAATACTGCCTGCTCACGTTCTAGCTGGGTTGTTAACTGCTGTCTTTGCCGCTTCAAACCTTGATTTTCTGTCTCAAGGCTATCTCTTTGTACATAATAATGGGTCAAATCAGCCTTAACTTGAGCCAAATCAGCCTCTTTTTGGTCAAGTAAAAACCGTCCTTTTGCGATTTGAGCCACCAAGACATTTAGGTACAATTTCTTTCGTTCTTCATCCAACTCCAAGAATTTCTTTGCAACCTGAGCCTGTTTTTCCAAGGGCTTCACTTGTGTGTCTAATTCATAGATAATGTCTTCTAAACGGTCTAAATTATCCTGAGCCTGTGACAGTTTGCTCTCTGTTTCTTTTTTGCGTGTCTTGTATTTGAGAACACCAGCTGCTTCCTCAAAGATAGCTCTACGCTCTTCTGGTTTTGAATTGAAAATAGCCTCTACACGCCCTTGAGAAATAATGGAAAACGAATCTCGTCCAAGGCCCGTATCCATAAATAAATCATGAATATCCCGCAAACGAACCTTCTGCCCGTCAATCAGATATTCACTATCGCCTGAACGATAAATGTGGCGCTCTACCTTGATTTCTTTTTCCCGACCTGCAATAAAACCGCTACTATTATCCAAGGTGACAATGACAGAAGCATAATTGAGAGCTTTTCTGCTTTCTGTCCCAGCAAAAATCACGTCTGGCATTTTGCCTCCACGGAGACTTTTGGCTGATGATTCGCCCAAGGCCCAACGAAGACTTTCTGTAATATTGGATTTGCCTGACCCGTTTGGACCAACGATTGCCGTCACTCCTCGGTCAAAGACAACCTTTGTTTTATCTGCAAAGGACTTGAAGCCTTGCATTTCAATTGATTTGAGATACATACCTACTCACTTGCCTCCACGGCATTCTTGGCCGCAGCCTGTTCCGCTTGCTTTTTAGAGCGCCCCTGACCTCTTCCTATGGCTTGACCATTTACCAATACTTCAACCTCAAACAGTTTATTGTGAGCTGGGCCTACTTCAGATACAACCTGGTACTGAATCACTACTTCTCCGTTCACTTGCAATAATTCCTGCAAACTAGTCTTGTAGTCTGTCACTCGCTCAAAATTTCCAACTTCAAGTTGGGGAATCATCACTTGGTAAAGAAAGGATTCAACCGCTTTGACTCCCTTATCTAACAAGAGTGCACCAAGAAAGGCCTCAAATAAATCACCTAAAATGGTATCACGATTGCGCCCACCCGATTTTTCTTCCCCTTTTCCCAAACGAAGGAATCGATCAAATCCACAAGTACGTGCAAAGCCTGCTAAACTCTCCTCTCGAACGAAGGTTGAGCGCATTTTTGACATCTCACCTTCTGGAAATTGAGGATAGGTCTGATACAAATAGCGGGAAATAACCAATTGCAGAACAGCGTCTCCTAAAAATTCCAAACGCTCATTATGTGAAATTTTTAGAAGGCGGTGCTCATTGGCATAAGATGTGTGTGTAAAAGCTGTCTCAAGTAGAGTCAAATCCGAAAAATCAATTCCAAACTCGGCAGCCAATTTCTTTTGTAATTGTTGCATAATTGCTCCTTTTTGTCTATCCCCTTTATTATACCATATTTTAATAAAGAGCATAGAGAAACAGGGCGTTCTCCATGCAAAGTAAATGAAAAAATCTGTATTCTCAACAATTTTGAGAATACAGATCCTTTCTATTCAAACAGTTGACCAGTCAGAATGTCAGAACAGCCTAACCATGAGGTTTTTCTAACTCTCCTATGCCTTACCACTAAGGAAAACGACAAGCGCAAGGGTCTGCAACTTTTTGCGGCCACTTGATTTCTACGTTTACAATTCAAAATCTTCTTCCAACTTTGCAATCATTTCCCGTAATAAGCCCTTGTTGACATCAAATTTGACGGTCTTATCTTCAGAGTTAAATAGTAAGAGATTAGCATTGATCAATTTCTGGGTGTGAAAGGACACTGCAGCACCCGTAATCGCCAACTCCTCTGCAATATCCTTACTCTTCGCATATGGTTTGGTCAGAGCCACCATGACTTTGTAGCGTGTCTCATCACTTATGACTTTTAAGGTCATTGTTAACATATCCTCATCGATAGACTGTTTCGCAAGCAGGACTTCATCAATGGCTACTGACGCACATAAGATAACCGGACAGGTTTGATACTGGGAATGATATAAATAGGAAAAATGCACCAGCCAAGGACTGATGACGAAAAATTGAATCTGATGATAGCCCAACTCTTCAACTCCACTTGATTTATATAATCCATGTTCACCATAGATTTCTTCAAGGGAAAAACGTTTTGCAAACTCCAGCCTCTGCTCTTGAAACTGCTCGTAGTAAGGTCGATACAAGGAGGTTACTTCTTTTACCAACTCCACTTGCTTACGAACGGTCTCAAGAGGATTGCGAATAGCTTGGAACCATTTCCATTTCTCCTCAGCCTTTAGATCTATCTGCTCTAAAAGAGCTACTAAATCCGATTCCTTGTCAACTTGTTGTTGATGAAGACTTGACAAACCAAAACGAATAGCTCGCTCAATTGTTTCCTGGGACACAGTGGCAACTAACTGACAGGCCTCTTCTAGCGTTCTAGGATCCTTTCCCGCCTCCAGTAATTCAAAATACACGAAATGGAGCAGACTAAAATTCGCCGCAAACAAGTAGCTGGATAACCGCTCGCTCATGCTCTCAAAAATCGATTCTAACTGTGTTTGAACAAGAAGGGTATCTTTTAAAATCTCCTTTTCCCTCTGGCTTCGCTCCTCAAACTCCCCTATTCGATCCTTTTGAACATAGAAAGGTACCATTAAAAATTCTACAATCTCACTTCGATGTTTGCAATACACTAATTCCATACGATTCTTTCCTATTCTCTTACTTCAGACGACACTCTTCTTATAGTATAGACCATAAGTAGCAGAGAAAGCAAAAGAAAGACGAGGGAAATACCTCTAGCTGAACAGGCCACAATTAAAACAGCCGTAACTCCACGCATCACCACCATGCCTAATTGAACAAAAGTAGAAATCCCTGCACCAACCGTAGCTAATTGATGTTCTGGCACGGCGCGATAAATGAGGGCATTTATTTTGGGATTCAAAACACCTGAAAGGACTGCTGTCACAAGCAAGCAGGCGAAAACACCATAAATAAAACGGAAATAAAAGGCAATAAAAAGCAGAACCGGGAGATAAACTGTCCACTTCGTTAACTTGGAAATAGACACCTCTTTAAATAGGCTTGTCGTCAATAAGCTTCCTAAGATAGAACCGACGAGAAAGATAATGGAAACGGCTGCAATAGTCGTTGTAGAATTTACAATGACAAAACTTGGTGTTTCCTTAATCAATAAAAGCATCAAAGGAGTCAAAGCGACAAAGAGAGCATTCAAAGCCGTCAATACTAGAACCACAGCTTTTAAAACAGGGATTCCTTGAATCGCTTGGTAAGAAGCTACAAGGCTTTTTTTCATATCTGAGACGAGATTTCCAGACTCTTCCTTCTTGACCTCTTGCTTCAAAGGATTTTCAGCCAGTAGTTTCTTCAAAGCAGGTCGGATACTCAAGGTCACCAAGAGACTGATAAAAAATGTCCCCGCATTGAAAAAGGCCAACTGTTGATAGGTCATCACTCCAATTAAGACTGCTCCACTGGACTGAAAGACAATCTGCAAAATAGAGCCGATTCCCTGACGAAAGGCAGAAGCTGCCTCCCTATCTTCATTTGGAATCACTCGTAGGCTAACCGGCATAAAAAGATAGGATTCGTACTGTCCTGCAATATCGGAAAAGAGATTGATGATACAAACAACTGCGACAATCCACAGGGCTGGTGAAAAGCCCATGACAAGACCAACAATCCCGTAGAACAGGACCCGAACAACCAAGGTTCCTACAATCGTATCCAGCTTATTTTTGGTCTTGTCCGCCCACATCCCAATGAAGAGACCAGACAAAATCGGTAGAGTTTCAGACAGGGTAATCATGGATACGGCTAACTTAGTATCAGGTAGAACAAGAACATAGTTCATCAAGGCCAAATAGTAAAGTACATCCCCAAAATTAGATACCATATCCGCCACAAATGAGAACATAAATAGTCGGTTGCTCAACATCTTTTTCATAAACAATCTCCTTTGTTTTTCATTTATTATAGCAAGAAATCCCTTCAATACAAGCTTCTTTCATCAAGTGGTGCGCATCCTCCAGTAAGTGGTCAGAAATACTCCCTTACCTGCACCCTGAGTTTATTCTCATCTCTTGTTTTTGTTCGCTTTATTTTTGTTAAACAATTGTTTAATTTTGTTTTACACGATTTTTCGAAAAAGCCAATAATTTATTTAATAAAAATTAAGCATTTGTTTAAAGATATAATTTTAATAAAATAACGGTAAATCGTTTTCTTTTTGAAAACTTTTTATTATAATCTTAAAAGAGGTGAAAAATGTGAAAAAAATTGCTTTTGATTCAACGAAATACTTACAATTACAGCGTGACCATATTTTAGAGCGTATCCAGCAATTCGACGGAAAATTGTATATGGAATTTGGTGGAAAAATGCTGGAAGATTTCCATGCTGCCCGTGTTCTCCCTGGTTATGAGCCTGACAATAAAATTAAGCTCCTTCAAGAATTAAAGGAACAGGTTGAAATTGTCATCGCTATTAACGCCAGCAACATTGAGCATTCTAAAGCTCGTGGTGATTTAGGCATCTCCTACGACCAAGAAGTGCTTCGCTTGATTGATACCTTTAATGACTTGGGGATTTATGTCGGATCTGTCGTCATTACTCAGTACACCAACCAACCAGCTGCTGACGCTTTCCGTCACCAGTTGGAAAAAAATGGTATCAAGTCCTATCTTCATTATCCGATTAAAGGCTATCCGTCTGATATCGACCATATTATTTCTCCTGAAGGCATGGGGAAAAATGAGTATATCGAAACGAGTCGCAATCTGATTGTCGTGACTGCACCTGGTCCTGGTTCTGGTAAGTTAGCGACTTGTATTTCGCAACTCTACCATGACCAATTGCACGGTATCAAGGCAGGCTATGCCAAATTTGAAACCTTCCCAGTGTGGAACTTACCGCTCCATCATCCTGTCAATCTCGCCTATGAAGCAGCGACTGCTGACCTAGACGACCTCAATATGATTGATCCATTCCATTTGCAAACCTATGGCAAAACTGCGGTTAACTACAACCGTGACATCGAAGTCTTCCCTGTTCTCAATCGGACATTTGAGCGGATTTTAGCCAAATCGCCATACGCTTCCCCAACTGATATGGGGGTCAATATGGTGGGCTATTCCATTATAGATGAAGAGGCCGCCATTGCAGCTTCTAAAGAAGAAATTATCCGCCGCTACTACCAAACCTTAGTAGACTTCAAGGCTGAACGGGTTCCAGCATCTGCTGTGAAGAAGATTGAGCTCTTGATGAATGAAGTTGGTGTTTCACCGAGCGACCGCAAGGTGACCATTACTGCGCGTGAAAAAGCAGAAGCAACCGGTCAGCCAGCACTTGCCATTGAACTGCCAAATGGAGATATTGTCACAGGTAAAACTTCTGAACTTTTTGGTCCGTCTGCAGCTGTCATTATCAATGCTATTAAAAATCTCGCTAATATTGACAAGGCAACGCATTTGATTGAACCAGAGTATGTCAAACCGATTCAAAATCTCAAAATCAATCACCTCGGCAACCGTAATCCACGCCTGCACTCCAGTGAACTACTGATTGCCCTTGCCATTACTGCCATGAACAAGCCAGAAGCAGACCTTGCCATGAAACAATTAGGCAATTTGAGCGGTAGTGAATGCCACTCTACCGTAACCCTACCAGAAGAAGACCGCAACGTCCTACGAAAACTTGGTATCAACGTCACCTTTGACCCTAACTACCAGCACAATAAGTTTTATCATAAATGAGAAAATAGCTAGGCTAGACAAAGGCTCTATTTTGATTCAAAATAGAGCTACGATTCATATTAAAAAATGCATAGAATCAGGTTATTCAAACGTTGATTTTATGCATTTTTACTATACTGAAGATTTTTTACCCAGTCTTACACGATTGAAAATTCTGCAGCTCGTGAAAAAACAGCCCACTGGGCTTGACTCGCTCTCTTATTTCTTAGCTCGTGAAAAAACAGCCCACTGGGCTGTTTTTTTAATCAAAATTTACGTATTCTTTTTGTAAAGCTAGGACTTCTTCTGCTGTTGCACATTCTGTTAGCGCACGGTTTGCATATTCTTGCATTTTCGCAGTGTCTAATTGTTTCATCAGGCTGCGTGTACGAAGGACTGAAGTGGCACTCATTGAGAACTCATCCAAGCCCATACCTACGAGAAGCGGCACTGCTTGTTGGTCCCCTGCCATTTCTCCGCACATACCTGCCCATTTGCCTTCTGCATGCGCTGCTTTAATCACATTGTTGATTAAGCGAAGGATAGAAGGGTTATATGGTTGGTAGAGGTAGGAAACTTGCTCGTTCATCCGGTCGGCAGCCATGGTGTATTGGATAAGGTCGTTTGTACCGATTGAGAAGAAATCAACTTCTTTAGCAAATTGATCTGCTAACATTGCTGCTGCTGGAATCTCAATCATGATCCCCACTTGAATATTATCCGCAACTGGAACACCTTCTGCAATCAATTTTGCTTTTTCTTCTTCATAGATTGCTTTTGCAGCACGGAATTCTGTAATCAAGGCCACCATCGGGAACATAATCCGCAATTGACCATGGACAGACGCACGAAGAAGGGCACGTAATTGTGTACGGAACATTTGATTTCCAGTTTCAGAAATCGAAATACGAAGGGCACGGAAACCAAGGAATGGGTTCATTTCATGTGGAAGATCAAAATAAGGAAGCTCCTTATCTCCACCAATATCCATCGTACGAACGACAACTGGTTTGCCATTCATTCCCTCAAGAACAGCCTTGTATGCTTCGTACTGCTCATCTTCTGTTGGGAAGTCTTGCGAATCCATATAAAGGAACTCTGTACGGTAAAGACCAACAGCTTCTGCACCGTTATCGTTTACTCCCTCAACATCTTTTGGTGTTCCGATGTTGGCCGCTAGCTCAAAATGCTTGCCATCAGCTGTGACTGTTTTTGCATCTTTCAGCAAAGCCCATTCTGCCTTTTGCTTCGCATAAGCTTCACCAGCTGCTTTAAATGTTGCAATTTCTTCTTCTGACGGATTGATAATCACTTCACCAGTAATACCATTTACTGCAAGAACATCCCCGTCTTTAACAATTTCAGTAATGTTGTTTGTTCCAAGAACAGCCGCAATTTCAAGTGTACGCGCCATAATCGCTGAGTGACTTGTACGACCACCGATGTTAGTTACAAATGCTTTTACAAAGTTTTTGTCCAATTGTGCTGTATCAGAAGGCGTTAGGTCATGAGCAATGACGATTGACTCTTCTGAGATTGCTGCAGGATCCGGCAACCGAACCCCCAACAAATGAGCCAAGACACGTTTTGTCACATCGCGAATATCCGCTGCACGCTCTTGCATATATGGATTGTCGTCCATTCCTTCAAAAATGGCAATAAACATATCGGTAACTTCTGTCAATCCACTTTCAGCATTTACCTTTTTCGCACGAATCGTTTCTTTAATTTGACCGACCATCTCTGGGTCAGCAAGAACCATCAAATGGGCATCAAAAACCGCTGCCGCTTCTTCTCCAAGGCTTGCTACTGCGTTCTCTCGAATAACAGAAAGCTCGTTTTGTGACGCTTCTAAAGCAGCATCCAAACGAGCTTCTTCTGCATCTGTATTTGTAACTGTAACAGTTTCAAATGACAAATCTGGTTGAACGAGTAGATAGGCCTTAGCAACTGCAACACCATCAGATGCTGCAATTCCTTTAAGCATTTCTGTCATACTCCTTATGCCAAACCTTCCTTGTTCATTGTTTCAGTGATTGCTGCAATTGCATCGTCAGCATCAGCACCTTCAGCAGAGATTGTCACATCAGCACCTTGACCAACACCAAGACTCATCACACCCATGATAGATTTAAGGTTTACGGATTTGTCTTTGTAGTTCAAAGTGATATCTGAAGCAAATTTGCTAGCTGTTTGCACAAGCAATGTTGCTGGACGTGCGTGGATACCTGTTTCTGCCACAATGTGGAAATCTTTTGAAGCCATAGTTGGATTCTCCTTTATTTTTTCAATATTGAAGGTTATTTGTGATAACCCTTACAATGGTCATTATACCATTTTTTGAAATCATTTTCAAGAATTTTTTATCATTCTTTCAAAAATCATAAGGGAATCAAGCAGCTATTCCCTAGTGTTTTCTCCTCCAAAATGTGAAAAACTCTTGTAAAAAAACAGAAAACTCTAGCAAACGCCTTGACTATAGGGATTCATACCATATATAGTGTCTCATTCTCTGCTCAAGCACTATATTTAGTTTTTTCTGTTGACAATTTTAGTATTTCATTGTATCCTATATGGGTGATTAAAAAAAGGAGAACTGTATGATTACTGTTTATTCAAAAAATGACTGTGTGCAATGCAAGATGACCAAACGTTTCTTGGACCAGCATCAGGTTCCGTTCAAGGAAATCAACCTCGACGAGCAGCCTGAGTTTATCGAGCATGTCAAGAATCTTGGATTTTCTGCAGCCCCTGTCATCGAAACTGAGACAGAAAGTTTTTCTGGTTTCCAACCTGGAAAATTAAAAAATCTTGTTTCAGCCTAACGTCAAATGTAAATAGATAGAAAGAGTTACGATATGAGTTTAAAAGACTTAGGAGATGTTTCCTACTTCCGTCTAAACAATGAAATCAACCGTCCAGTCAATGGACAAATTCCACTTCATAAAGACCAAGAGGCTCTCAAGGCCTTTTTCAAGGAAAACGTCCTCCCGAATACCAAATCATTTGTAAACATTACAGAAAAAATTCAGTACTTATTAGAAGAAAACTACCTAGAAAAAGCGTTTTTAGAACAGTATAGTTCTGCTTTTATTGAAAAACTAGCTCAATTTTTGCAAAATCAGGATTTTCGTTTCAAGTCTTTCATGGCAGCTTATAAATTCTACAATCAATATGCGCTCAAGACTAATGATGGTGCCTACTATTTAGAAAGCATGGAAGACCGTGTCCTCTTTAATGCTCTTTATTTTGCAGAAGGCAATGAAGAGTTGGCGATGGATTTGGCAAACGAAATGATTCACCTCCGCTATCAGCCAGCAACACCAAGTTTCTTAAACGCTGGTCGTGCTCGTCGAGGGGAATTGGTCTCTTGTTTCCTGATTCAAGTGACAGATGATATGAACTCGATTGGGCGTTCCATTAATTCAGCACTCCAACTCTCTCGTATCGGTGGTGGTGTTGGGATTTCCCTCAGCAATCTACGTGAAGCAGGCGCACCCATTAAGGGATACGAAGGAGCTGCATCAGGAGTTGTGCCTGTCATGAAACTCTTTGAAGATAGCTTCTCTTATTCTAATCAATTGGGGCAACGTCAGGGAGCTGGTGTTGTCTACCTCGATGTCTTCCACCCAGACATCATCGCATTTCTTTCTACTAAAAAGGAAAATGCGGATGAAAAAGTTCGTGTCAAAACCCTATCTCTTGGAATTACCATTCCAGATAAATTCTACGAATTAGCACGTAAGAACGAGGACATGTATCTCTTTAGTCCCTACTCTATCGAGCGTGAATATGGTATTCCCTACAGCTACATTGACATTACTGAAAAATACGATGAATTAGTTGCTAATCCAAAAATTCGCAAGACCAAGATTAAGGCGCGCGATTTGGAAACAGAAATTTCGAAACTCCAACAAGAATCTGGCTACCCTTATGTCATCAACATTGATACAGCTAACCGTAGTAATCCGGTAGACGGCAAAATCATCATGTCTAACCTTTGCTCAGAGATTCTTCAAGTTCAGACTCCGAGTGAATTGAACGATTCACAAAAGTACCTCAAAATGGGAACCGACGTTTCATGTAATCTTGGCTCAACAAATATTGTCAATCTCATGAAATCACCTGACTTTGGCCGTTCTGTCCGTACCATGACACGCGCTCTGACCTACGTAACAGACCACTCTCATATCTCAGCTGTCCCGTCTATCGAACATGGTAATAGCCAGGCTCACTCAATCGGACTGGGTGCGATGGGACTACATAGCTTCCTTGCCCAAAACTTGATTGATTACGGATCAGCTGAAGCTGTTGAATTTACCAACATCTACTTTATGCTCCTCAACTACTGGACGCTCGTAGAATCGAATAACATTGCTCGTGAACGCAAGACTACCTTCCACAACTTTGAAAAGTCAAAATATGCAGACGGTTCTTACTTCGATAAGTACATCACTAGGGAATATCAGCCTCATTCTCCTCGTGTCAAAGAACTCTTTGAAGGAATCTTTATACCAAGTGGAGAAGATTGGACAGAGCTTCGTGATAAGGTACAGGCAGACGGTCTTTACCATCAAAACCGCCTTGCCGTTGCTCCAAACGGCTCAATCAGCTATATCAATGATGTTTCTGCTTCTATCCACCCCATTACGCAACGGATTGAAGAGCGCCAAGAAAAGAAAATCGGTAAAATCTATTACCCGGCCGCAGGTCTATCAACTGAAACTATTCCATTCTACAAGTCAGCTTATGATATGGATATGCGAAAAGTTATTGATGTCTATGCTGCTGCTACTGAGCACGTTGACCAAGGGTTGTCCTTAACCCTCTTCATGCGTAGTGATATTCCACAGGGTATCTACGAGTGGAAAACTGAAAACAAGCAGACCACGCGTGATCTTTCAATCTTGCGCAATTATGCCTTTAATAAAGGTGTTAAATCGATTTACTACGTCCGTACCTTTACAGATGACGGCGAGGAAGTTGGCGCAAATCAATGTGAAAGCTGCGTCATCTAGCATACACGACGAGGTTGGGAAAAGCCCCAGCCTTGTTATACTTTACAGCCTAAACAGCTTAACACCTAAATCATGAAAACTAGAGGAGTGGGTCAAATGAATTTCATTGAAGTTGGAATTAAGCTACTACTATCTTTTTCTGCCGTTAAAATTTCCATTATTAGCTGTAAAATATGATATAATGAAGAGGATTGAAAAATCTGGGAGGAAGCTATGTCTCAATTAGACAAGAACAAGCAAGCTGCTATCAATTTCTATAAAATAGCCTTTGAGAGCAATCCCGCAAAAGCTGTTGCAGATTACGTAGGCAGTGAGTACCGTCAACACAATCCCCATGTGGAAGATGGCCCTAGCGGTTTCATTGCTTATTTTGAGCGTATGCAGGCAGAATATCCAGAAAAATCTGTTGAGTTTGTTCGTGCAATCGCTCAGGAGGACCTCGTTGCCCTTCATACTCATCAAATCTGGGGAGAACCGGACATTTTCCGCTTTGATGAAAATGGTAAAATTGTCAAACATTGGGACAGTATCCAAGAAGTGATAACAGATACTAAATCTGGCAGAACCATGTACTAAATTGAATCAAATCGAACTGAGGAGAAACAAATGAAAACCTACTACGAAGCCATAAACTGGAACGCTATTGAAGATGTCATTGATAAGTCAACTTGGGAAAAATTGACCGAGCAATTCTGGCTCGATACACGTATTCCTCTCTCTAATGACTTAGATGACTGGAGAAAGCTCTCTCACAAAGAAAAAGACCTCGTCGGAAAAGTCTTTGGAGGATTAACGCTTTTAGATACTCTCCAATCTGAGTCTGGTGTGGATGCCCTTCGCAAAGATGTTCGAACTGCTCACGAAGAAGCCGTCTTCAATAATATCCAATTTATGGAATCGGTCCATGCAAAATCCTATTCATCTATCTTTTCAACCCTCAACACCAAGGCTGAAATTGATGAGATTTTTGAGTGGACCAATACCAATCCTTATTTGCAAAAAAAGGCTGAAATCGTCAATGAAATCTACCTGACTGGCTCTCCACTTGAAAAGAAAGTAGCCAGCGTATTTCTTGAAACCTTCCTCTTCTACTCTGGATTCTTTACACCACTTTACTATCTTGGAAATAACAAACTCGCCAACGTAGCAGAGATTATCAAACTCATCATCCGCGACGAATCAGTCCATGGGACCTATATCGGCTACAAATTCCAGCTTGGATTTAACGAATTATCTGAGAACGAGCAAGACAAGCTTCGAGAATGGATGTATGATCTCCTCTACACTCTCTATGAAAACGAAGAAGGCTATACAGAGAGCCTCTATGATGGTGTTGGTTGGACCGAGGAAGTCAAGACCTTCCTTCGTTACAATGCCAACAAGGCCCTCATGAACCTAGGACAAGATCCCCTCTTTCCAGATACCGCAGACGATGTCAATCCAATCGTCATGAACGGTATCTCGACCGGCACCTCCAACCACGACTTCTTCTCTCAAGTCGGAAATGGTTACCTCCTCGGTAGCGTAGAAGCCATGCAAGACAATGACTATCTCTATGGTTTATAAACAAAAACGACTGGAAAGCATTTTCCAGTTCTTTTTTATCCCAATAGCCAACAATACTTCTAAAAAATAGAAAAAGTTTTTTAATAGAGAATGTAAGATTGGAAAGCAAGAGAGCAGTTTTTCAATAAAGATTGCGAGACTTGACACAAATACTCATAAAACTTCAAAAAAGGTTGATTCTAATTAACTATCAAGTAGACTATGTACTGTGAAAAAGGTGAGCCGAAAAAAAGAAGTGAATTCTCTCACTTCTTTTTATAATAAAATCATCAAAAAGGATAATAGATTATTGGCAAAATGTAGTCCGACAGAGTAACGTAAGTCTCGTTTTGCCATATACAGCCATCCTAGACTCACTCCCATAGTAAAATAGATTAAAAAGTCTGATACCGTACGTGGTCCATGTGCCAAGCAGAATAGAGCACTGCTCAAGATTAAATAGAAAATAATGCTGGTCTTTTTGGTCAAATTTGGAAAGAAGTAACCTGCAAACACACTTCTAAAGAGCAATTCTTCCATAATGGGTGCAAAAACGACAACTGCAAAGAAAGAAAAGAGAGGCTGTGACGAGATACTTTGTTCTACAAGCTGTTGGTTATCGCTAGGAGGAACTGGAAGAACCAGTTGCACAACAATGAGTAGGATAAATAAACCGATTGGATAAAGGATATTAGACATCCATGGTTTTGGCAGTTCAATTGTAATGTCTTTTTTGCTATAGACATACTTCCAGTAGAGATAGGACATTGCTGTCAGAAAAACTAGACCAATTACTCCAAAAATCGGCACCATGCTCTCTGCCCATTCAGCAGGTATATCAGGTCTCTGATGTGCTACCATCTCAAACGTTAACAAACCGGCTCCATTTAAGTAGACATATAGAGCTAAAAACCATAAAACAACGCGAATAAGTATTTTTTTCATCTTTTTCTCCTTATTTGAAGTAATTTTTAACTTGCTGAATCCCTCTGAAATTAATATAAATATGGATAAAGGCGACAATCAGAAAGGCTATCAGCTGAAATTCTTGTAACATCATAGAAATAATAGCAATAAGTGGATACAAGACTGGCAAGACAATTTGATTCAGTTGAAAGAGAGTCATAAAGCTATTTTCATAATTTGCCTCTCGCTCTCCCTCATCGTAACTCCTTACTAAATTCAAAGCATCTTCTGGCATGGTGAATCTAGGAAAATCATAGTTCCGTACAAACCTCAGCGTTTTTTGAAGATTTTTCAGAAGAAAGAACAAAACCAAGTACAATAGCACAGGTATCATCATACTCAGCCAATGAGTAAAATGAATTGTCACCATGTATAGGCTACCAAAGAGAGAAAAAATCATACTGATTGAAAAGATATTAAAGGCAATCGTTCCATATTCCAACTTCTTAAAAGAAGAGGTGTAAAATGTGTCCATGCCTTCTTCGTCATCCTTTTCTTCTGCCTTTTGATAAGCAATCATATCTCGACGACTGTGGCTGAGGAAATACCATGTCAAACCAGCCAATAAGATACTTGCTACTTGAGCAAGGTACACATATCCGTCTAAAATTAACAATGGGCGTATAACTTCTTTAAATGCAACACCTTGTGCAATTCCTTTACCAAAAAAATAACCAATCAATCCACACACAAATAGAAAACCAACTGTACGTAATCGTTTCTGCATTTTCATTCCCTCACCCCATTATCTTTACCAAAAGCATTCCCCATACTTGCTACAAGCCCAGCAATGATGAGCCAATCTTCTAACTGAAAAACGTAACCCATTAAACATCTGACCAACATTGCAAGCATTCCAAGAATCCAGCTTGCTTTGAGTACCATTCTGCCTGTAATAACGATTTCATTTTTCTTCATTTTTGATTTCCTTTGCTGTCTTCTTCTATCAGCAAGCAAGACAGAGCTGATAGGATAATGAGAAATTCGTTTGTCACATCATAGTTTCCTGCAAAGACTTTCCCAGCTACATAGCCCATCATAAATAGTCTAAATAGCAACGCGACTACTTTAAAAGATATCTCATTTCCTGCTTGAATCTGTTTCTTTTTCATATTATTTCTCCTACTCTCACTCTACTTCATGCTTGATGGAAGAACTATTCTTCTTCCTCTAAGCGAAAGACTTGCTCCAAGGGTTCATTGAAAATTTGGGCAATTTTAAGGGCAATGATGACAGATGGGGTGTACTCTCCCCGCTCAATCAAGCTAATGGTTTGTCTTGAAACTCCAGCTTCCTTTGCTAGAGCCGTTTGGTTTAACCCATCTCTGGCTCGTAATTCCTTGAGCCTATTTTTGAGTATCATGCATGCCAGCTCCTTTCTTTAAAAACACTTTTATTTTTTTGATAAAAGCAAATTCCTAGCCCCATTAGTAACACTGGAAAATAACAATCTTCTCTCCCAAATCCTGTATGTAGCACCTTAATGAGAAGAATTAAACTTGCTGTTCCAAAAAATCCAAATAAAAAACTTGTCAGAACTTCCTGTATGTTTTTTAGTTTCATATCATTTTCTTACTTAACTTGATTTTATTGTAACACATCTTTTTCTTTTTGACAAATATAGTTGTCAAAAAGTTATGATTTTTGTCAAAAAGATAATTATTATAGTCAGAATAGCTATTTTCTTTATCGGTGAAAATACTTCTTTCTTGCTAACTAGATAACGAAAGAAGCTCTTTCTCTAGTTTCTACAGTTCGTTGAAGATAAAAAAGAAACTAGGGGCTTAATCCTAGTTTCTGGCGTATTCAATTATAGGTGACTACCAACTGCGGCTAACAGTTTTCCGATTGCAGAAGCATCGCTTCCTCCTGCCATGGCCATGTCTGGTTTACCACCACCGCGACCAGCTACGATTGGAGCGAGTTCTTTAATCAGATTTCCTGCATGGACATCCTTGGTCTTGCTTGCGACAAGAACATTGACTTTTTCACCGATAGCCGCCACTAGGACCAAGACATCTGAATAATCTTTTTGTTTCCAGTTGTCAGCAAAGGTGCGTAGTGCTCCCGCATCTGACACTTCGATTTGGCTAGCAATATAGCGCAGACCATTTGCTTCTTTGATATCTTTGAAAACATCACCAGCCGCAGTTGCTGCTGCTTTTTCTTTTAAGGCTGCATTTTCTTTTTGCAATTCACGCAACTGTTCTTGCAGGCTTGCAACCTTGTTTGGTACTTCCTTGATTTGTGGCGCTTTAATGGTTGCAGCGACTGCTTTGAGCAATTCTTCTTCTTCGCGGTAGGAAAGGAAAGCTTCACGGCTAGTTACCGCTACGATACGACGTGTTCCAGAACCGATTCCTTCTTCTTTTACAATCTTGAAGAGACCAATTTCAGCGGTATTTGCCACGTGCGTACCACCACACAATTCGATAGAATAATCACCGATAGTTACAACGCGAACTTCTTTGCCATACTTTTCACCAAAGAGAGCCATGGCCCCCATTTCTTTCGCCGTGTCAATGTCCGTCTCGACTGTCACGACTGGAAGGGCTGCCCAGATTTGGGCGTTGACTTCTTCTTCGATACGACGGAGTTCTTCAGCTGTTACTGCTTCAAAGTGGGTAAAGTCAAAGCGTAAGAATTCCTGCTCATTGAGAGAACCCGCCTGCGTTGCATGCTCACCGATGACATGGTGAAGAGCTGCATGCAACAAGTGAGTCGCTGTATGGTTTTTCATGACGCGATGGCGACGATGCGTGTCAATCGCAAGTGTATAGATTGCTCCTGTACGCAATTCTCCAAGCACTTCCGCAGTATGAAGCGGCTGACCATTTGGTGCTTTTTGGACATCTTTAATACGAGCAACAAGCTGACCAGTTTCATCGATAATAGCACCGTGATCTGCTACCTGTCCACCCATTTCCGCATAGAAAGGAGTTTGATCAAAGACTAACAAGGCTTCACCACTTGCTAAGCTATCCACACGCGCATTGTCTGCAATCATAACCACTAGGCTTGCGCTCAGTTCGTCTGCACCATAGACAAAGGTAGACTCTTCCGTAATACCTGCAAGGGTCTCATTTTGCATGCCCATTGAGCCGCCCTTGACAACAGACGCACGTGCACGCTCTTGCTGCTCTTTCA
Source organism: Streptococcus handemini (assembly GCF_040984445.1). Lineage (NCBI taxonomy): Bacteria > Bacillati > Bacillota > Bacilli > Lactobacillales > Streptococcaceae > Streptococcus > Streptococcus handemini. The sequence goes on along the minus strand of NZ_JBFRYH010000001.1, from coordinate 30,101 downwards.
TGGCTGTTTTAAAGCCTTCGTGGTCGATGGCAAATCCTTGATCTTCTGCTAATTCTTCGGTCAATTCAACTGGGAATCCGTAGGTATCATAGAGTTTGAAAATATCTTTTCCTTCGAGGGTTGATTTTCCAGCTTCTTTCAACTCAGCTAACAATTCATCCAAATGGATTGAACCCGCATCAATGGTGCGTGCAAAGGTTTCTTCTTCCCGTTTAACAATTTTTTCGATAAATTCATGCTTTTCAAGCACTTCTGGATAGTAACTTTCCATGATGTGACCGACTGGCACGACTAATTTGTACAAGAAGGATTCGTTAATGCCCAAGCGGCGACCATGCATGACCGCACGACGAAGCAAACGACGAAGGACATAGCCACGTCCCTCATTTCCAGGAAGCGCACCGTCACCAATCGCAAAGGAAAGGGCGCGAATATGGTCTGCAATGACCTTGAAGCTCATGTTGTCCCCGTCTGGATTATAGCTTTTACCAGATAGTTTTTCTACTTCACGGATAATCGGCATGAAAAGGTCTGTTTCAAAGTTGGTCTTAGCCCCTTGGAAAATGGCTGCCAAACGCTCCAAACCTGCACCCGTATCGATGTTCTTGTTAGGCAATTCCTTGTACTCAGAACGTGGTACTTCTGGGTCTGCATTGAATTGGGAGAGTACAATATTCCAAATCTCGATGTAACGGTCATTTTCAATATCTTCTTCTAAGAGACGAATGCCGATATTTTCTGGGTCAAAAGCTTCTCCACGGTCAAAGAAGATTTCTGTGTCTGGTCCAGAAGGTCCCGCACCAATTTCCCAGAAGTTGTCCTCAAGCGGAATCAAGTGACTTGGGTCAACCCCCAGAGCAAGCCAACGGTTATAAGAATCCGTATCGTCTGGATAATAGGTCATATAGAGCTTTTCTTTTGGAAAAGCAAACCACTCTGGGCTGGTCAACAGTTCAAAGCCCCACTCGATTGCTTCATCGCGGAAATAATCTCCGATAGAGAAGTTCCCAAGCATTTCAAACATGGTGTGGTGACGGGCTGTCTTTCCGACATTTTCAATATCGTTGGTCCGAATGGACTTTTGAGCATTGGTAATCCGTGGATTTTCAGGAATCACTGAGCCGTCAAAATATTTTTTTAGGGTTGCTACCCCAGAGTTAATCCACAAGAGAGTTGGATCGTTGACTGGGACGAGATTAGCAGAAGGTTCTACGGAATGTCCTTTTGACTTCCAGAAGTCCAACCACATTTGACGAATTTGTGCACTAGATAATTGTTTCATTTTTCCTATTTCCTTTCCTTTACGTTGCGGCATTTGCCGCTGCTCTTTGTATCTCCTTAACGTAATCAATTGCAATAACCAAAGCAATCGTAACATCTGCATACGCATCTTCATAGACCGTAACTTGGTAGGTCGAGGTCATCCGAAACCATTCCTGATCAATGCGGGCAATGGTTACACCATTATGGAGCAAGTCAAACTTCATATCCCAAAAATCACCAAGAACTTCAAGAGCTAGATTCTCAATTTCATAACGAGAATTGAACCAAGAGAATTTTCTTTGAATGGTGCTGACAACCTTTCCACCAGCATTATGAATCTCAAAGTTTTTAAACCATTTGAAAACACTACCTTCGACTTGATAACAGAGTTGGCCTCGGTTATCTTTTATATCAAATTTGACACCCTAGGACCAAAAACGTTGTTTAATCTTAAACTGTTTCATCCTAGACCTCCAAAAAGAAAAAACAAGAACACTAACGAAGGGCGAAAAACCGCGGTACCACCTTCATTCAATGAACTTGTCATTCTCATTTTTTATGCAATTGTCATGATTAAGTAGCAAGATAGTCTACCTTATATGGCTCGCACCGACCGCCAATTCTCTGAAATAAGGGGATAGAATACCCATTCTTAATCTTATTTATCTTTTTCTGAACTTGATTATTTGGTTTCAGAACTGCTTGATGCTTCAGTTGAAGAAGCTGAACTTGAAGAGCTTGAAGAATCTCCAGTTGGAATGTATTGCGACAAAATACCTTGGAAGGCTTGGTCTTTCACTTTAACATTGGCTTTCTTGAAGACTTCTGAAATCACATTTTTCACATACGTTGCATCAGCTTGTTTTGATTTGATAAAGCTATCTTTCAAGATATCTTTGTACTCTTTCCAGTCAGCAGCTTTTTCTGATTTGGAATTCAACTTCACGACATAGTAGCTGACTTGATAATTTGAAAGATTGACGCTTTTGACAACGGAAGCTCCTACTTGACCATTGTTTAGGGCAAAGACTGCTGTCTTCACTTCATTTGGTACAGTTGTAGAAGTTGAGTCAAATTTAACTGTTCCACCATTTGCTTTGGTTTCAGCATCGGTTGAGTTATCTTTTGCCAATTGTGCAAAATCTGCACCTTCAGCCTGTGCCTGAGCCAAGACTTCATTTGCTTTTGCTTCATCTGCTAATTTAATGATTTGAGCAGTTACTTCTGGGGTATAAGACTCGAAAGCTTTTTGATATTCTTCATCTGTTAATTCTTTTTCTGCTTTTTCTTTTATAGCAAATTCAACTAACTTATTGGTACGAATTTGTTGTTTGTAAGTCTCTTGTGTTAATCCTGCTGAAGCCAAGGCTCCTGCAAAGGATTCACCGTAGTTCTTTGCCATCTTATCATATGCTTCATCTACTTCTTTTGCAGAAACTTCTTTTCCGTACTGCTCCTCAAAAACATCGCCAATTACCATTGATAATAGTGTTTGCTGCGCTTGCTGATTTGTTTTTACACGCTCATAAAACTCTGAAACGCTGATTGTGTTTCCTTTCATCGTGACAATATCTTTGTCAGATCCATTTGCACAAGCCGCAAGTGTCACAGCTGCAAACAAGGTTACTGCTCCTGCTAGAATTTTTTTAGTCTTCATTCTGAATTGCTTCTCCTTTTTTATTAACTGTACCATTATACCACATTTGCTTAAAAAATACTTAATTTTCTTCTGTAATTAAATGGACTGTTTCTACATTTTTTCTAAGCATAAGCAAGCCATCGCTCATGGAAACCAGACTAGCTGTCAAGTCCGGATTATCCAATGTCGCATCGAACAATCGCTGCAAACCTCGATAAATCGTTCGCTGACCACGACGGACTTCCATAATATCACGCGCCACATCACCACCTTGAAAAATATCGTCCAGAATAATCAATCCTCCGACTTTTACTTTCTTCAAGACTTCTGGCAAAAAGACAATGTACTTCGACTTAGCAGAATCCATAAAGACGAAATCGTAGCTATCATCTGCTAAAGTCGGCAACACATCCATGGCTTCGCCTTCTACTAATTCAATCTGATTTCGCTTGTCATATTTGGCAAAATTTTCCTTGGCAAGGCCAATCATCTCTTCATTGCGATCAATAGTCGTAATCTTGGAAGTCGGGCTATTTTCTGCCATTAACAAAGCAGAATAGCCAATAGCTGTCCCAATTTCTAAGATAGTAGCAGGCTGCAACACTTGCATGAGCAAACGGAAATAAGCTGTTGTCTCGTGAGGAATAATGGGAATATTTTCCTTGCGAGCAAAGTCTTCTAACTCTTTTAAAAAGCCTGTGTTTTGCGCCTGACGTGTCCGCATCATCTCCACAATTTCTTCCTTTACTACCGGCCGGCGCATATTGTGGTTTGCGTTTTTACTGTATGATTCTACCATTTTTTCAGTATATCACAAGGGATTTTTGCGGTCAACTGATACTCTTTGGAAATCAGAGCACTATCGCTTACCGTACAAAAAGGCTGAGAAAAATTTCTCAACCTCATTACATTTTAGAACCTGTATTCATAAGCGAAGTCATTCTAATCGGGAACTTATTTTACGATAATCAAGACGTTTTTTGAAGGAATACTGACTGTATTTCGTAAAAAGCAACGATGAGTAACGAAAAATAAGCCCTGAATAGAGTTGCTGAGCTGTGAATACAGCTTCTTACAGGTGAACACCTTTTTCAACCAATGCTTCTAGCTCTGTCAAACGAGCTTCAAAGACCTTGAAAGCATCGTTCAAGTAATCTTCTTTTGTCATATCCACGCCAGCTTTTTTGATGACATGTAATGGATAATCTGAACTTCCTGCCTTGAGGTAATCCAAATACCGTTCCTTGTCTTCTGGACTGCCATGCACAATCTTATGAGAGAGGGCAGAGGCTGCTGCAAAGCCTGTCGCATATTGATATACATAGAAATTGTAATAGAAATGCGGAATGCGGGCCCATTCAAATTGAATTTGTGGATTTTCCTCAGCAGACAAACCGTAGTATTTCTCATTAATTTCACTATATAAGTGATTTAAAAACTCAGCTGTTAATACTTGACCTTCTTGATCGGCTTTGTAGATGGCTTGTTCAAACTCAGCAAATTGTGTCTGACGGAAGACTGTACCACGGAAGCCATCCAAGTAATGGTTGAGAATAGCAAAGCGCGTCTTGTCATCTTCGACTTCTGACAATAGTTTTTCTGTCAGGATATTTTCATTGGTCGTAGAAGCAATTTCTGCCAAGAAAATAGAATAATGACCATACACATACGGCTGATTCTTACGTGTAAACATGGAATGAAGCGAATGACCTGTCTCATGGATTAGGGTATAGAGATTATCAAGTGTATCTTGCCAGTTCAAGAGCATGAAGGCATTAGTATCATAAGCTCCTCCAGAGTAAGCTCCTGAGCGTTTTCCTTCATTTTCATGAACATCAATCCAACGATTTTCAAAAGCTTCCTTGACTTGGGCACTATATTCATCACCGAAAATCGTTAAGGTATCCGCAGCTTTTGCCAAAGCATCTTCGTAGGTGAATTTGTAATCTACATCTGAAAGCGGTGTGTACATATCGTACATTTTCAAATCGTCAATTCCCAATAATTTCTTCCGCAAGTTGATATAACGATGTAAGAGTGGCAAATGTTTATTGACAGCCTCTACTAAGGTATCGTAAACAGACTCCGGAATAAAGTTTGCAGACAAGGCTGCATGACGAGCGCTGTCGTATTTGCGCAAGCGAGCTTTTAAATTATTGACTTTGACATTGGATTGCAGGGTCTTCGCATAAGTGTGTTGGAATTGCTCATACGTGCTATACAAACCTTCATAAGCTTCTTGACGAACGGCACGGTTGCTTGATTCCATAAACGAAATGTAACTGCCGTGTGATAGGGGGACCAGATTTCCCTCTTCATCTGTGATTTCTGGGAAACGAATGCTAGCATTATCAAGAACAGCAAAGGTTTCTGATGGTGCATCAAACACCTCACTTGTTGCAGCTAATACTTCTTCCACTTCTTGAGATAGGACATGTTTCTTTCCTGCTAATAATTTCTCAAATTGGTGGCTATACTGTTGCAAAGCTGGTTCTTCTTCCATGAAAGCTGCTAACTGCTCTTCTGTCGCTTCTAAGAATTCTGGTTCATAGAAGGCAAAGGCTTGTGAAAGGGTTGAATAGAGTCCCAAAGCCTTAGCCTGAAATTCTTGGTATTTTCCTTCACGTGTATCTTGGTCATTTTTCATGGAAGCATAAACATAAAGAGTCTCCATACGGCGCATGAGCTCTAATTGAGTTTCACTAATCTCTAGTAAACTCTTTGCTGAATCAAGCAGGTGACCAGCAAATCCTGTTGTCTTTTCTACATCGGCTTGTAAGGCTGCTAATTCGCCTTCCCAGGCTTCATCTGTTGGAAAAATCGTGGTCAAGTCCCACTGGTATTTTTCTTCAATTTCACTACGTTGTTTTGTCATAATTGATTTACCTCCGTACAGACTATTTTACCATAACCAAAGGAGTTCTTCTAACGTTAAATCGATTGTGAGAGATTTTTCCTTAATTTTATGTGATAAAATGCTGGAGAGTAGAGATACTGCTCTGTCTTACAGTCCAATTGTTGATAATATTCCCAAAAATGAGCATAATAAGCAGACAAATCTTGCTCAATTTGGGCAAATCCGATTGTCGACTCAGGCAGACGAATCTGAGGGTAAAAATCATCTAACGACTGAGTAAGAAGATTGTCTCCCTTCTGATAGAGTTGAGCTTGAACTGCCATCCATTTTGGGGATTGATGATACAACTGGCGAGCTAGATACTCCAGCAACTGCCCATCTGGCTTGCCTTTTAGTACAGATACTTTTTCCCCTTGATACGGAAAACGCAATACCGTCAGGAGATTCCCAACTCCTAAAGAAAATTCCTGAGTCAAGCATTGCACACGTCCATGCAAATCCTCATGAATAAGATAACGCAAGCGTATTTTGTCACGATCTCTATCCAATTCCCAGAGAAAAAAACCTACGTGGGAACTAAAATAGAGAAATTGCTTTTGCAGATTTGTCAAACGCTTCTTTAACCATAAATCCTTTCCCAATAGCCAAAGAACACGGTAACCGGCATGCTGATAAGAATGCGTCCGCTCTTGTAATCGCCTAATTGGTAGACTCGAGCATTGGACCTCAAGAGCCAGCTTATCCCCAATAAAAATATCCGCAATTTGCTCAATCTCTGGCAATCGCTTTTCGAGCTCTGCTTGACTGTGCTTTCTAGCCCACTGATACAAACTTGTCTTCAAATGAAGATGTTGTTCTGATTCGTTTTCTGAAAAATAATGGCAATTTTTCAATGATACATGAGCAAAATGGGATCGAATGACTTGCCCGTTGCGTAGGCGAACAGGTCCACCACAGCCAGGACAGAAGAACGCTCGACCTGCTACTGGTTGCTCTTCAAGCAAGTGAATCGATTGTCCTTGTTCATTTTTTGCAACTAACATAGGCCCTCCTCCTACCTATTTATTCGCAAAAAGATGGAACTAGCATCAAATAGTTCCGCCTCAAATATAACCGAAGAAGAGCATAAAACAAAAACCCAGAAGTTCCGTCAATAGAACTTCTGGGTTTTTAACTGGTCGGGATATTTTTGCCCCAGCCTCATCTTTTTTATTTCTTTTCATCTACCCAATCACACTACCGTTTGGTACGCTAGCATCAACTGTCAAGAGGGTTAAGCTGTCGCCATGTTCGGCCGAGAGAATCATGCCTTGACTGATATGGCCCATCATCTTACGAGGTTTGAGATTAGCTACGATTTGAACTTTTTTACCGACCAATTCTTGCTCGTTTGGATAGTATTTGGCGATACCTGAAAGAATTTGGCGGTCTTCCTTGTCACCTGCATCTAAGCGGAATTGAAGCAACTTATCACTACCTTCAACTTTTTTGACTTCCTTAACTTCCGCCACACGGATTTCGACCTTTTCAAAGTCATCAAACTTGATTTCCTTACGGTTTAAGGTCAATTCAACCTCTTCTGGTTTCCATTCTTTTTCAGTAGCTACAGCTGGCTTACCTGCTGCCATTTGTTCCTTGATGTAGGCAATTTCTTCGTCCATATCAAGTCGTGGGAAGATTGGCTGACCTTTCGCAACCACTCTCAAGTTCGTTGGTAGGTTTGCAAGTGCTAAATCCTCTAAGCTGCTTGCTTTTTCCATTCCCAACTGCTCTAAGATAGCAGCGCTTGTCGCCATCATGAATGGCTCGATCAAGTGGGCAACCACACGTAGACTTGCTACCAAGTGGCTCATGACAGACGCAAGCTCCGTACGTTTTTCTTCCTCTTTTGCCAATAGCCATGGAGCTGTTTCGTCGATATACTTGTTGGTACGGGCAATTAGAGTCCAGACTGCTTCTAAGGCACGTGGATAATCTACCGCATCCATTTGCTTGTGGTATTCCGCAATCGATTCTGCCGCTACCTGCGCCAAATCCGCATCAAAGGCTGTGACATTTTCTGCATAGGTAGGCACTTGCCCATCAAAGTATTTATTCACCATGGCCACAGTACGGTTAAGAAGGTTTCCAAGGTCATTGGCAAGTTCATAGTTAATCCGCCCTACATAATCCTCTGGTGTAAATGTTCCATCTGAACCGACTGGCAAACTTCTCATGAGGTAGTAACGTAAGGGATCCAGTCCATAGCGCTCCACCAACATATCTGGATAGACGACATTTCCTTTGGACTTAGACATTTTCCCGTCTTTCATGACAAACCAACCGTGGGCAATCAAGCGCTCTGGTAGTGGCAAATCAAGCATCATGAGAAGAATTGGCCAGTAAATGGAGTGGAAGCGTAAGATGTCTTTGGCAACCATGTGGAAAACAGTTCCGTTATTCCAGAACTTATCAAAATTCGCATGATTTGCTTGACCATAACCAAGAGCTGTCACATAGTTCAAGAGGGCATCAATCCAGACATAAACCACATGCTTGGGATTAGACGGTACAGGGACTCCCCAGGTAAAGGAAGTACGGCTGACTGCCAAATCCTCAAGGCCTGGCTCGATAAAGTTTTTCACGATTTCATTCATCCGTCCGTCTGGCTGGATAAAGTCAGGATGTTCTTTAAAGAAGGCTACCAAGCGATCCGCATACTTGCTCAAACGAAGGAAATAGGATTCTTCTGATACCCATTCTACTTGGTGGCCAGAAGGAGCGATTCCTCCGATAACCTTGCCGTCTTCATCACGAAAGACCTCTTCCAACTGGCTTTCTGTGAAAAATTCCTCATCAGACACAGAATACCAGCCAGAGTATTCCCCAAGATAAATATCGTCTTGTGCCAGCAAACGTTCAAACACTTCTGCCACTACCGTTTCATGGTAGTCGTCTGTCGTACGAATAAAGCCGTCATAGGAAATATCTAGGAGTTTCCATAATTCTTTGACCCCCACAGCCATGCCGTCCACATATTCTTTCGGAGTAATACCAGCTTCAGCTGCCTTGTCTTGAATCTTTTGGCCATGCTCATCAAGACCTGTCAACGAGAAAACATCATAGCCCATAAGACGTTTGTAACGTGCTAAAACATCGCAGGCAATCGTAGTTGTCGCATTTCCAATGTGGAGCTTCCCAGATGGGTAGTAAATTGGCGTCGTAATGTAAAAATTCTTTTCTGTCATAAGTATTCCTTTCAGGGCAAATGAAACCCAGTTCTATTTTTTTATTATATCATAAAAAAGAGCCTGATAACAGACTAAATATCCGCTGTTCAAGCAGCTCTTCTCAAACGATTGAGCGCAAAAGAGACCTACTTTTCTCACATTTTGATATAATACAAGAAGAACAAAAAGAAAAGGATAGATTATGAAACTTATCTCATGGAATATTGATTCTCTCAATGCAGCCTTGACCAGCGACTCTGCTCGTGCACAACTTTCACAGGCTGTTTTGCAAACTGTCGTTACAGAAGATGCGGATATTATCGCCATTCAAGAAACGAAATTGTCAGCCAAAGGCCCAACTAGCAAACACGTAGAAATCTTAGAGAAGCTCTTCCCAAACTATGAACACACTTGGCGTTCTTCTGTCGAGCCAGCTCGTAAGGGCTATGCAGGAACTATGTTTCTCTATAAAAAAGGCTTGACACCAACCATTACTTTTCCAGAAATTGGAGCGCCAACGACCATGGACTTGGAAGGGCGAATCATCACCCTAGAATTTGACAATTTCTTTGTCACCCAAGTCTATACGCCAAATGCAGGAGACGGCTTGAAGCGCCTTGCTGACCGCCAAGTCTGGGATGAAAAGTACGCAGAATATCTAGCAAAACTCGATCAAGAAAAACCCGTTCTTGCAACAGGTGACTATAATGTTGCCCACCACGAAATCGATCTTGCAAATCCAGCCAGCAACCGTCAATCGCCTGGATTTACTGATGAAGAACGTGCAGGATTTACCAATCTCCTTGCCAAAGGATTCACCGATACCTTCCGCCACTTGCACGGTGACCTTCCTCATCAATACACTTGGTGGGCGCAACGCAGCAAGACCAGCAAAATCAACAATACCGGCTGGAGAATTGACTACTGGCTTACCAGCAACTGTGTGGCGGACAAGGTGACTAAGTCTGAGATGATTGACTCAGGCGCGCGCCAAGATCATACGCCAATTGTCATGGAAATTGATCTATAAGAAGAAATGATGATTATAACCTCAACCACCATGCTCTATGTAGAGAATACCATAGCCGCCATGGAATTTTGGATAGAAAAGATGGGCTTTGTCCTCCTAGACACAGCTGACTATGGGGACGCTATTTCCTATGAAATTGTGCCATCGCTTGATGCTGCGACCAGATTTGGCATTCATGGTAAGGAGTGGGTTGCAAAAGCAAATCCTGGTATGACTCTCAGCTTTCCAAGTCTGTTGTTTGAAGCAGAAGATTTGAAATCTGAGTACGAACGTTTGACACAAGCAGGCATTTCCACCAATCCCATCATGGAGTACCAAGGGATGGTTCATTTCACCTTTTCCGACAATGAAGGACATTACATCGCTATGCGGGAAAACACCGCCAAATAATGTAAAACGGCAGAGAGCTTCGCTCTCGCCTTTTCATTTACACCTTGTCAACTTCCTGTCAACTCATTTTTCAGTCTTCAATATGTCTTATTTCCTTGACAGTACGCATTTTTCACCCTTTGTCAAAGGATTTTGCTAGCAAAAAATGCAATCATTTTGTATGCTAGAGATAGAAGGAGGAAACCATTATGGAACTTGGAAAACAGATTCAACTGTATCGCAAGGAATTTGGCTTGTCTCAAGATGATTTGGCAGAAGAGCTATTTGTCAGTCGACAAACTATTTCCAATTGGGAACGTGGGAGCACCTATCCTGATATTCAAAATCTTCTGCTCCTTTGCCAGATTTTTGATACTGACCTGAACCAACTCGTGCAAGGGGATATTGTGACATTCAGAGAAATTCTCCACGGAGCAGACTATGACAGATACGAACGCCATGCACGCATCATGACTTGGGGAATGTTTCTTTGTGCCATCCTCTCATTTCCACTCTTTTACTATCTAGGTTGGATAGGTGTTGCCATTTTCTTGATTCTCTGGGGAGTCTCTCTTTATTACGCTCATCAGGTCGATCGGTTCAAGAAGCAATATGATTTGAAAACCATCAAAGAATTGATGACCTATAGCGAGGGGAAAAACCTCAGCAAAATCGAAAAACGCGAGGAAAAGGCCAAGGCGCCTTATCAAAAAATTCTCATTGTTGCGGGATTTACAATTGCTAGCACCTTGATTGCCCTTCTTGTCGCAGGGATTTGCCTGTTCCTCTTTCCTTAGATTTGAACGAAATAAAATATAAAACCACAAACATTGTTTCACCTAAAATAGTAGTAAACAATATCTGTGGTTTTTCTGTTAAGATTGATAACATTCACTATAAGATGCTACTTCCTCATAACCTTGCTTGCGGTACATCTCGTAAACAGAAGCGTCCTTTTCGACAATCAGAATCACTTTCTGATTCGATTTTTTCCTTTTCAGGACCTCACGTTGAAGCAGACTGCCAACTCCTTGACCTTGATAGGTTTCATCCACCATAAAGTTATCAATTTCTATATACTCCTCACTAAAATGAAGAGTCACCTCTCCGATGATCTTTCCCTGATAAATGGCGAGTAAGATTTCATTGTTCAACATGATTTCTGATACAAATTGCCGCACCTGTTGGCCATACAGCTCCCCGTATTCCTTAACATCTTGGTCCAATCTCTCAAAATACGGCTCTAACCATTTCTCTGTCAAGGGCTCAAGCTCAATATCCAAAGGGGATTCCTTGGAAAAATCTGCTTTCTGTTCGTTGAGAATCAGAATCGCTTCCATCGAGATTTCAAAGGATAGGTCTTCTAATTTCTGTCTGATTTCTTCTGGCAGATCTTGGTTTTCTGGAAAGCTCAAATGCACATAGTCTGACGTGTAACTCTTCTGCTTTTCCTTGACAAAAGCAATATCCTCTTCTAACTCTTTCACCGTCGGCATAATCTTGTAGTAGAGGAGATTACTATCATAGCGTTCAGAATAGGTTGGATTTTGGGTATAGGTATAGTGCTTAGTTTGCACATCCATTGGTGAGCTGGTTGAAACAATCTCTTTATACATCTCTTCACCTCCTAAACAGGGTGTGGCATTGGCCTACAACCCTAATTCTTTATACGCTGTTCGGTAGCCAATCTGCAGGATTTTGCCGTCCTGAATGAGGAGAGGGCGTTTAATCAGCATTCCGTCATTTGCTAGCAGGTCCAAGACTTGATCTACTGTCAATTGGTCAAATTTGTCTTTTAAACCAAGAGCACGATAGCTATTACCAGAGGTATTGAAATACTTCTTTAGTTCAAGTCCTGTCGCTTCCATCCACTCTTTTAACTGACTAGCCTTAGGTGGATTGGTCTTAATATCAATCGCTTCAAATTCAAGACCAAGGGCTTGCAATTCAGCCTTGGCTGCTCGACAGGTTGAGCATTTTGGATATTCATAAAATGTTAACATATGTTGCCCTCTTTTTTCATTGATAATTCATGGGTCAGTAACCAGCTTTTCTTCTCAAGACCAGCTGCGTAGCCTGTCAATTGCCCCGTACTACCTACTACTCGGTGGCATGGAATCAGAATCGCAATCGGATTTTTGCCCACCGCACCACCGACCGCTTGACTAGAAGCCATGCCTAAGCGCTTGGCAATTTGACCATAGGTCATGGTCTGCCCACAGGGGATTTCTTGTAACACTTGCCAAACCGTTTCTTGAAATGGTGTGGCAGGAACATCTAATGCTAGGGTGGATATATCCACTCTCCGACCAGCAAAATAATCATCTAACAAGGAAACGGCTTGTCTTAGGACAGGGTGTTCTATCAACATTGGTTTCTCTGTAATGCCACGCTCGAAATACTGCTGATTTACAAACCAAATACCGCGTAATCCTTTATCGGTTGCAATGATAGACAATTCCCCCATTGGTGACGAATATAGGCATTTATAGTACATCGTCTTGGAATTTCTTGTTGATGTTTGGCTTTCCTTCTGAATTCAACAATAGGCGCAATTCACCATCCCCCAGACGAAGATACTCAACACCAGTTTCCTTATCAATCCAGAGGGCTGTAACAAGATTGACTTGAAAGACTTCAAAGCGTTCTTTTAATTCTTTCACATATTCTTTTCGTTCTTTTTTATCCATTAGTTTTTTCTACCTTCAATGATACGAACCTTGACAATATTCTCATCTCTTTCAAATTGCTCAGCAAGTGCCTTGATTTTTTCCTTGTCTGCCTCATCCAAGTCAAGCATGGTGTAGGCATAATCGCCTTTGGAACGATTTAGGATATTGTCAATATTGATATTTAAGTTAGAAACGGCTGTCGAAATCTTAGCTACCATATTTGGCACATTTTTGTTAATCAGAGTAATACGAAACGGAGTTGAAAGCGCCTGGTGCATATTAGGGAAATTGACCGAGTTCGTAATTTCTCCTGTTTCCATAAAACGACGAATGGTCTGACCAGCTGCAATGGCACAGTTTAGCTCAGCTTCCTCAGTTGAACCACCAACATGAGGAAAGACTGTAATGTGGGGCTTGTTAAGTAAATCTTCTGTTCCGAAATCTGTCACATATTGACCGACAACACCTGTTGCAATGGCATCAAACAAGTCCTGATGATTCACCAATTCTCCACGAGCAAAGTTGATAATGGTCGTTCCTTTTTTCATCATCGCAAATGCTTGCGCATTGAACAAGTCACGTGTATGCTCCGTTAGCGGCACATGTACTGTAATGTAGTCTGACTGCGCAAAAATCTCCTTCAAATCAGCAACACGTTTGACATGACTTGAAATACTCCATGCAGTCTCAACCGATACATAAGGATCATAGCCTAGAACATTCATGCCTAGACGGCGAGCATCATTAGCAATGCGACCACCGATAGCTCCAAGCCCAATGACACCAAGGGTTTTCCCTGCAATCTCAGTCCCTGCAAATTGTTTTTTCCCTGCCTCTATTTGCTTGGGCACATCATTACCTGATAACGTATTGGTCCAAGCACTCGCGCCGATATAGTCACGCGCAGAGAGTAAAATAGAGGCTAGAACTGCTTCTTTTACCGCATTGGCATTGGCTCCTGGCGTGTTAAACACGACAATTCCTTTGGCTGTTGCTTCTTCGATAGGAATGTTGTTAGTCCCCGCACCTGCACGGGCAATCGCTTTTAGATTCTCAGGAAAGGCAAAGCCATGCAAATTTTCAGAGCGGATGATAAAGGCATCTGGATTGGCTGCCTGGTCGCCGTCAATTTGGAATTGATTTCCCAATTCTTTCAAGCCAATCTGGTTAATATTGTTAAAGGTTCGTACACTAAATACCATGTTGTTTCCTAAAAGGGAGTGGTTCTTAGCCATTCCCTCTCTTTCTATCTATTTTTTTGTTAATCATTTCTCCCAAGCATCCAGCGGTCATCTTCTGCGATTTCTTGATAGAGGCTACTTTCTATCTTGGTTTTAATCTTCTGATAAGCCAAGCGCTCCCCGTCAATGGGAACTTTTCCACAATAGAAAAAGCCCAGTTTTTCTAAAATATGCTGCATGGGCAGATTTTTTTCATGGGTATCACACCGAAAATCTGGCCCCTTTTGTCCTTCAATCAAGCCCTGTAAAAAGGTCTGAATGATTTGCTGCCCACGAAATTGTTGCGCAACTGCTACGCGGTGAAAAGTGGTGTAGAGAAAATTATTGTGCTGCCATTTTCCGTCATAAATCTCATTATAGGCCGGTTCATTGCCGACTTGGACAGCTGTATAGGCTGCTACCTGTCCCTCTACAATCGCCACATAGCCACGACCTGATAAAATATCCTCAAAGACATCATCCTGACTCGGATAGATGCCCTGCCACTGGCTGCTACCTGATTGAGCTAAGAAAGCTCGTGCATCTTGAAAAATCTGGCAGATTGCAGTCACTTCATTGGGATGGGCAAGTCGAATTTCCATTAGGCATTCTCCTCTTCAAATTTCTTCATAAAGGCAATCAAATCAACCACTCCCTGACGCGGGAAAGCGTTGTAAAGACTCGCACGCATACCACCTACTGAGCGGTGACCTTTGATATTTTTAAAGCCTGCCGCAGTAGCTTCCTTGACGAATTTTGCATCGAGTTCTGGACTTGGTGAGACAAAAGGAATATTGGCTACAGAGCGTTCTTCTACCTTACGAACTGGGTTACTATAAAACTCAGACTGGTCAATGTAATCATACAAAAGCCCTGATTTTTCACGGTTGCGTTTTTCCATTTCATCGACACCACCGATTTCCTTGACCCATTCAAAGACTAGTTTCGAAATGTAGATAGAGTAGGCTGGCGGTGTATTGTAGAGCGATTCATTCTCTGCTTGAATGCGGTAGTCTAACATGCTAGACAAAACAGGCTCATCTGACAAGAAATCCTCACGAACAATGACGACTGTCACACCTGCAGGACCAATATTTTTCTGCGCACCAGCATAAATCATGGCAAAATCTTCCACACGATAGCGAGCCGCCAAGATATTCGACGACATGTCTGCGATAACTGGGACACCATTGGTATCTGGAATCGTATAAACAGCTGTTCCTTCAATGGTATTGTTGGTGGTCAAGTGGACATAGGCTGCCTCAGGATCAATTGTACTCTTATCAAAACTTGGTAGTTCTGCGTAGGTAATATCCTCTGTCGAACCAAGTAAAATCGGCTCAAAAACAATTGTTTTAGAGAGTTTGACTGCTTCCGTGTAGGCTTTTTTTCCCCATGAACCACCTGCTAGATAGTAGGCTTTCTTACCACGAGCGAAATTGAGCGGAATCATGGTAAATTCAAGCGAAGCCCCGCCTTGTAAGAAGAGGACCTTGTAATTGTCTGGAATAGCCATTAACTCCCGTAAAGTCGCTTCAGCACCCTTGATAATCTCATCAAATTCCTTGGAGCGATGCGACATCTCTAATACACTCATTCCTGAGCCTTTGTAATCCAGCAATTCAGCCTGCGCTTTTTCTAAGACAGGGGTTGGCAATACTGCAGGACCTGCAGAAAAATTATAGATTGTCATTATACTCCTCCAAGAACAAAAGATTTTGTTTATTATATCACAAATTTTCAGACTATTCCATCTTTTTTACTTATATTAGACCATTTATTCGTGTTTCAAAGGAAAAAAATACAAGGCAGAAAAAATTCTAACCTCGTTTAAACCTATTAGCGTATCTGAAATGACAACTTCTATCTCACTACAGTCCATGATAGAGATCATAGACTTCTTGCTTTTTGAGCTGGTAGCGTTTGGCTACTTCTTTAATCGCATGATTGGGCTTCGAACCTGCGGTGATTAAGGCATCTACCTCTGCTTTCAGGTCTACTGCTTCAGTCCCAGTCACTTCTTCTCCATCATGACCCGCTACGATGATCAAGCATTCGCCTTTTAAGGGATTCTCCGCAATAAAGGACACAATTTCACTAATCAGTCCACGTTGGTATTCTTCGTACAGTTTTGTCAATTCGCGAACTACGACCACAGAACGATCCCCGTAGACAGCCTGCATATTTTCCAAGGTTGCTTTAACCCGATGGGGTGATTCGTAGAAAATCTGTGTTTCTGGATAGTGCTTTTTCTCTTCGAAAAATGCTTTTTGCTGGCCAGATTTCCGTGGTAAAAATCCATAAAAAATATGCGGTTGGGGAGCTAGACCAGAAGCAATCAAAGCTGTAATCCCAGCAGAAGCGCCTGGAAGCGCTACAACCGGAATGTTTTCTGCAACCGCAGCTTTGACCAAATCATGCCCTGGATCTGAAATACTTGGAAGCCCCGCATCTGACACCTGAGCGATTGACTGACCGGAACGCAACATGTCGAGCAAGATAGGAATTTTTTCATAGGCATTGTGCTCATGAAAGGAAATCTGTCGCGTCTCAATCCCAAAATGTTTCAGTAAAAGCCCTGTATTGCGTGTATCTTCTGCCGCAATACTATCTACCTCTTTTAGAACCTCAATCGCTCGAAGGGTCATATCCTGAAGATTACCAATCGGAGTTGGGACAAGGTATAGGGTGCCATAGGGCAAGGAATGTTTAACTGATTTTTGAATCTGCATGGCTACTCTCTATTTAACAATTCATCACAAAACATACATGGCTCAACATTATCCGCACGTTGACCATAGTAATAGGAACAAATGTGAAAGCCATCATCATAGATACTTTTCAAATTTTCTTTTCCAAAATTCGCCGTCCGATTTTGTTCACGGTCTTCTTTTTCTAGGCGTTCCCGAAGTTTGGAATTTTCCAAGCGGAGTGCAGTATTTTCTTCGATAACCCCTCGCAAATGTTTCTTAATTGCATCAACTTCTGCAATCGTAACCAGCAAGGTATTTGAAAAACCTTCTAGGGCATCAAAAATCTCTCTCTTATCCATTCTCTATCCTTTCACTTGTTTTTCTGTTGCTAATAACCAGTATTCTAAGGCATTCTGTAAACTAACATTGCTCTGCCATTGATGGCGTGCTAGTTGCAGAGTTTCCAAATAGACCAAAACTTTCGGTTCCGTCATTCGTTCTGCTAATAGGAGGGTGAGCAGTTCTAGCAAACGAGCTTGATCTCCCTTTTCACCTGCTAAACGGACCAGAACCCCCACCTGCAGATAGGCTTGATCAGGTTGATTCAAGAGCAGTTCAAGCCATTTTCTAGCGAATGCTAGTAGGTCCAAAAAAGGTTTGTGACTGGCTAATTGTTTCGCTTCTTCAATACTCTCAACCAGACGAGCAAGTAGTTGAGCTTGTGTTTTTAACAGCCCTTCTTCCTCTAATAACCGTTCTAAAATGGGCAGATTTTTGGGAAATGTTACCAACTGCACACGGCTTTTAATGGTTGGCAAAACGGCCTGTTCCTGGCTGGTCAATAAAAAGATACGAACATCGCTTTGAGGCTCTTCGATTACTTTTAAAAGAGAATTGGCAGCATTTGGGTGCATTTTTTCTGCATCACAAATGATAAAGACCTGTTGAGTAGACTCAAAACCTGACCGAGAAAATTGCTTGACCAAATCCCGAATGGTCTCTGTCTTAATCGTATTGCCTTGAGGACGGATAATCGTCACATCTGTATATTCATCTTCTTCAATCAAACGACAGGTTCGGCAATGGCCACAAGGAATATATCCGTCCTTCTCCTCACAAAAAATCGCTTGACTAAGAAAGATAGCCATTTCAAAACTCGCAAAATCACCTGAAAAGAGATAGGCATGCGCTAGCCGTTCTTGTTGCAAGACCAGTTGAAAAGACTGGAAAAGCTGAGGTTGTAGTCTTTGTAATTCTTCTTTTTTCATCGCTTATCTAAAAAAGCGGCCATAGATAGCAGCATAGGCTGCCTCTACCACTTTCTCCACATTCTCAGAAGCATCAATCTTCACCACACGTTCTGCTTCCTTGTCTACAATCGTTAAATACCCTTTTCGCACACGCTCGTGCAAATCTAAGGTTTCCATATCCAGTCGATCAACATCCCGATGTTTGTTTCGAGCAATCCGAGCCAATCCCTCTTCGACATCAATATCAAAATAAAGGGTCAAATCTGGCTTGAGACCATCTGTAGCATACTGGTTTAACCAATCAATGGCTTCAATATCTAGTCCTCGTCCAAAACCTTGATAGGCAACAGATGAGTCAATAAAGCGATCTACTAATAGCAGGGCTCCATTTTCTAAGGCTGGAATAATTCGCTCTTTCAAATGCTGACGTCTAGCTGCAATGTAAAGCAATAATTCTGTTTTATCATCCATCGCTGTATTCTGAGGATTTAGAATAACTGTGCGAATGTCTTCTGCAATCGCAACACCACCTGGCTCACGAGTCGTGATGACTTGCTTTCCTAATGCTTCCAAGCGAGGCACCAATTTCTGTAAGACCGTTGTCTTTCCTGCACCGTCTGGTCCTTCCAATGTAATAAAAATTCCTTTTGTCATACGAATCCCCTATTTCATACTACTCTTTACAAGTCAGTTGCTTCTTCTACTTGAATTTAGAGTCTTTCCATTTTCATTTAGCACTAGGAAACAAGTCGTAGGCAGAACGAATCTTAGGCAAGACAAGTTACCAACCTGCTACATCAAAGTGATTGGCTATACTTCTTTTTATTCTACCAAAAAAGCCACGAAAAAGCACTTCTTATTTGTCTTGTGCATCCTTTTTAAATCTGTTAGAATGGGAATAGACAAAATGAAGGGAGCAGGTGAATGCTACGAGCCAAAAATCTTTTTTTTATTCTGATAGGAGCGGGGTTATTTTCTTTTGGGCTCTACTATCTAATTATTCCAAACCACCTCTATGAAGGCGGTGCAACTGGTATTAACCTCATTCTTTACTACCTGTTTGGGATTCAACCGTGGCTCATGAATATTCTCATCAATATCCCTCTCTTTATTCTTGGTTGGAAAATTCTCGGAAAACGGACTCTCTATTACAGTCTAGTGGGCACGCTTGGAGTGACGGCTTGGCTAGCCATATTTGAGCACATTCACATCACCATTCCGTTAGAAAATGACCTTATATTAGTCGCTCTTCTAGGAGGAATTCTTATGGGAGCTGGTCTAGGAATTATTTTCAAGGCTGGAGGAACAACTGGAGGAAGTGATATTCTAGCTCGCATTGGTCATAAGTACACTTCTTATACAATTGGTCAGATTATCCTTGCCTTTGATATCTTTGTCTTAACCCTCACCATTCTGGTCTTCCATGATTTGAGAAATGTCTTATATACCCTTATGATGGTCACCATTGTTTCCCGTGTGATTGACTTTATCAGTGATGGAAATTACGGAAGTAAGGGTGTCATGATTGTTTCTGAAAAATCACACGAATTGGCGCAAGCGATTGACGAAAATATCGAACGTGGGATTACACTGATTAAAGCACAGGGCTTCTATAGTCGAAAAGAGATTGATTTGGTTTATTCTGTCATCTACAAGAGCCAACTCCAAGAAATGAAAGAACTAATCCACCGCATCGATCCCAATGCCTTTATCACGATTACCGATGCCCACGAGGTTCTAGGAGAAGGATTTACACTCGACAGCAACAAACAACCCTTTGAAAAATGAGATTTTACGAAAGGTGGACCCAAGCTCAGTTTCTCCTATCTCCCTCTCACCATGTTCCATTATGAAAGTAAAGTAGATGTTGATTGTCATACAACACACATCATTACAAAACAAAAAGAGCAAGCTGCTCTTTTTATATTTTCTTTGTTTCTGTCGCCACCATACTGTCTACCTTGATAGCAGCCTGTTCGAAGACACTTGCCAGCTGTTGGCTATCCACCTTGCCTTCAATTTGGACTTCAATGACTACGCTACCTGATTTATCAGCAATCTGAACAGTGCTTACAATGTTGTAACCTTGGTCTGAAATCAAGCGGATAATTTTTTCGAGTTCACCAGCCTTATTTTCTACCAAAAAGCGCACACGTACGCCTGCTTCCCCATAACCAGATACATGTAGAAAGGCCGCAAAAACATCACGATCTGTAATGACCCCTGCCATTTGATCATTGTCCACAACAGGCAAAATACCGACCTTATTTTTATACATCAAGTAAACGGCATCTTCTAGGCTGGCAAATTTCGACACAGTGATGACATCCCGTATCATGACATCACGAACCTTGGTTTTGTTCAAGAGATAATTCATCTCATAGATGGACAGACTGGTCGCCTTTGAAGGACTTGCTTCTGCAATTGTTCCTTCTGTAACAAGACCAACTAGTCGATCATCTTCAATGACAGGCAGACGATGAATCGCTTGCTCTCGCATCAATTCAGCGGCATGTGCAATCGTCGTATCTGGGGAAATGTAGACAACCTTTCGTGTCATAAAATCTTTAACTGCCATATGCAATCCTCCTAGTCTCTTCTATAGTTCTAGTATACCACAAATCAGAAAACGATTTCAATTTTTATTGAAAAAATCTGATATTTTCTTTCTTTCAACAAAAGATACCGTTAATAGAAACTTTACACTTCAGGCTGCAAAGGCTATCTAGTAGCAGATCATACTCTTCCACAATCATGCTATTATCCTGTATTTATAAAAAGACGAAAGCAGGACCTCGCCTTCCCACTCCCGCAGATGATACTTCAGTTTATCATGAGTCAACCATCATACAACTCTATTAAATACTAGAAATCTAGTGAAAAATAATGCTGACCTTCCCAGAGGTTCACGGCGCCCCAAGGAGAATTTATACCAGCACCGATAATGACACTTCCATTTGCTCGCTGTCCGTATGGAAGTGAACTTTTCCATGTTGAACGGTTACTTATAGTATTTGGGAAAATTGTCCAATCTGTAAAATACATATTGGTCACGGATCCACTATCACTATTTGAGTAGCCCGAAGCATGAAATGTCACATTGAGAACATGCAAACCAACCAAACTATACCCATCAAGGGGTTGTGAGTATGTCACAAATCCAGCACTCACAGTACTAGTAAATAATAGAGTGAGAAAACTCAACGCCACCAAGACTACTTTTACTCGTTTTCTTTTCATTTTTAACTACCTCATCTATTCGTTCGCAGTGTATCAACGATTGACTGCTTACAGGTTTGATAAATTGGCACCAGACCACTCAGCGTCAATACGGTGAATGTGAGACAAAGAAGCCATATGATAGAAGTTAGGTAAAACTGAATGATATCCTGTAATTGTAATTGGAGCACCTGCATCGAAAGAAATCCTAAAATGAAAAATATGCCCGCAGAAATAAAGAAAATTCTTCTGCCATCCACTAGTAATTCTTTAAAGAACAGCACAAGAACTTGTTTCGTCTGATAACCTAAGGCTTTTAAAATTCCAACCTCAAACCGTCTTGTACGATTCACCAAATAAAATACAAATGACAAGATTGCTACTACCAGTAGTAGTAATACGCCAGAAATGATGAGCAAGAAATGTTTTATATACCGCAAGCTTTGACTAAATTGTTCATAGTTTTCAAAAGAAGATACAATTGAAAAATCCGAAGAAAGACCTTTAATTCGATTAACCTCTTGTGGGATAGTTTGACTATCTCTTACAATTAGATGAACTGCGCTTGGAAACCAGTTTTTCAGAGTAAGTCCGCCTAGGTTTGTCTCCCTAAGGGGATTTTTAGCAACAACTTCCTCTTGAATTTTTTTCATCTGCTGACTATTCATAAAGAGAGTATTGCTATATGGAGAATAGTCAAATGGATAATCTGATTTTACTATCCCTAAAATCTTAAACGTTCTCTCTTCCTTGACATACAAGTCTCCGTCTCCATTAAAAATAGTCCCATCCTTATCAATACTATTTTCATACAAAGCAATCGGGACATAAAAGGAAACGGTCACTTCTGATCCAGCAACAATATTTTCTAACTTCTCATTGGTGATAAATTGTTCCGACAGATAGAGACCATCTGTCTGCGTTTGATCAAAATATTGAATCTGTCGCTGAGTCGTATTCGTATCAAACAGAGGCTGGATTGAATAATGTTTACTCAAAGACACCGTCTGGCCATTTATCGTTATAGAAGGCTCTGTACTTCGTCCTATCGTCAAATAATCTCTAGCATTTTCAACAGTCATACCGATACTTGGAAATTCCATATAGGGCTGGGCTGATGCTATTTGATCACTATTTTTAATTTGATTGATATCTTCATTCGTCAAACTTAAAAAATCATCCATGACTTTTTTTGAATTCAAATGAAGCGTGTCATGAATAACTAAAAAACCATTTTCTAATGAGTTACTCACTGAAGACTGATAACGGCTGGAAAATAACGATTGAATATTAAAAGATGCAACAGCTATCGCTACAACTATTGAGACAAAGACAGACAACAACCTTGGTAGATGATGTCTCCTATGCTTTTGCAAAGGGATGCTAACCTTTGAGTCTATATTCGTATGCCACTCCCCTTTTGGTTCAAGTGAGCGTCCAATTGTTCCTCCTATCAGATGCTTGTCTTGGAAATGAAGCTGCTCATCACCGATTTTGATGACAGATGGATCATGAGAGACCAATATAACAATTTTATTGAATTTCTTTGCAAGATCCTCCAAGAGCGAACAAACAATCCTTCTGTTGTCTTCATCTAAGAAATTTGTCGGCTCATCTGCTAAAATGATGGTTTTATCGGCAACTAAAGCACGTGCAATCGTAACTCTCTGTTCCTCTCCACCAGATAAATCCTCTGGATACCGATCTAATAAGTCCTCAATCCCAATTTCTTTTAAAATATTTTCAATTCGACAGTCATTACTCTCCTCAGATTCCTGATAAAATTGCAAGGGTAACAGTAAATTTTCCCTAACTGTTAAATCTTTTACAAGATTCTGGTGTTGAAATATAAAAGCTACTTCCTCAGCTATAAATAATGATACTAAGGCATGATTCTTGGTATCAATTCGCTGACCATCAAAGAAATAATCCATTTCTGGATCACTAGCTGTTACTAGCCCTATCTTATGTAAAAGAGAAGATTTTCCTACCCCAGATTTTCCATAGACAGTATAGAGTTTTCCTCTGTGAAACTGAAGATTCGTAGCTTCTAGCAAAACTTTTCCTGAATAGGCTAGACGAACATTTCTCAATTCTAACATAAGAACCTCCTTTTGCAACCGCTTTCTTTTTCTAATTTATTATACTTTTTTTCAAACTCTGTCAACCATTTTGTCATTTTGACCGTCTCAATTATATTGATTTAATAAATGAAGGCTAGAAGCCTTGGTAGCCACCACTCTTTAAGAAAAACTGGCTTGAAGCCATAGCAAAAGAGGCTGGGACAAAAGTTCCTTACCTCTCTACGTTTTATAGTTTTAACAGTTTGACATATATCAAGAGTCAGGGGAGTAACTATTGATACCTGAGCTTGTAAATCAAAAAGCGAGGATTGTCTGGTTTGTAAAAGGTGATAAATCAACATTCTATGAAAGAGGCTAGCGAGCTATTCTTCACTAGCCTTATTTCCAACCTTCCACAATTCTCAATTCTCAATTGTGGAAGCTAGTCAACCTTGCGGATATTGACAGTCCAGTGGACTGTTAATACCCGAGCCTAAAAACTCGAGAGCGAGGATTGTCCAGTGGACTGTTAATATTTGAGCCTAGAAATTAGAAATCGAAATTGGCAAAATCGATTTCTACGAAATCATGATTTCTGCCTCACTCCCCTTTAGTGCTTTTTATACTATTTTACATAGAATTTTCGTCGTCAACTCTTTTATTATAACATAAAAACGTTTTTAAAAACAGAATTGTTTTTTGGGAAAATTTGATTTACAATTAAATTGAAAAAATTTAAATGATATAAGAAGGCTGTCTTATGAACACCAAGCTAAAAAAATTATTTTTGATCTCTAGTGCAATTGTTTTATTGTCTAGTAATATTGATCCTGTTGTTGTTTTAGCGGAAGAAGCCAATACTACTGTTGGATACACGCAGACTGAATCAGTTGAAAATGTTATCTATTTTTCTAACAGTGATCTTCTTAAGGCTGCTGAGGATTTATATAATCAAGGTGTATTCACTAAAAAACGTCTAGGTGTAAAAGGAGTAAATAAGGTTGTTAATTTAGGAAATGGAATGACTGATGTTTATATTAATAATATTACATGGTCTGCGATGGTTGCTGCTGGCGCGGGTGCTCTTGGATTATTGTTAGGAGCTATACCACATATAAGTGCTGGTGTGGCAGGAATGATAGGAGCGATAGGCGGAGGTGTCGGATCTACTTATTTGAATGCTGAGCGAGGTGTTATTGTCAGACTAAAACAAGTTTATGAACCACCTACACAAATTTCAGGTGCAAAACTTTATCCTAAAATTATTAGTATTAGAGAACAATGATGGAAATTTTTGAAGATATTGCTATATATATTGTTGTAAAAATTCTCCCCCCTATTTCTATTCTATTGGGGTACATAATTATGAGGTATATAAAAGCTAAAAAACAAAAAAAGCGGCTAGGTCGAAAGTCCTAGTCTCTTTTTCCAACTTAAAAAGGTCCACTGGGCAAAACAACCTTACTCCAGACAAGATGAAAACCGCTTACCAGCGCTTCCTATTTCCAACTTAAAACGAGGCGTAAGCCTCTTAGGCAAAGAGGAGACTTGCTAACGCAAATCTTTATTTCCAACTTAAAAAGGTTCACTGGACCTTTTTAACCACCTAGATATGCTTTTTTGACTTCTTCTGAGGCGAGGAGTTCTTTTCCTGTTCCTGAGAGGACGATTCTCCCTGTTTCAAGTACATAGCCTCGGTCTGCGATTGAAAGTGCCTTGTTGGCATTTTGTTCAATCAAGAGGACGGTTGTCCCTTGTTTTTGAATATCTTGAATAATATCAAAAATTTCTTGAATGAAGATAGGCGCAAGTCCCATAGACGGCTCATCAAGGAGCAATAATTTTGGTTGGCTCATAAGAGCTCGTCCCATCGCAAGCATTTGTTGCTCTCCTCCTGAAAGGGTTGCGGCATCTTGATTTTTCCGTTCTTCCAAACGCGGGAAACGGGCAAAGATTTTCTTCAGATTTGCTTGATTTTCTTCACGATTATTGCGCAAGAACGCACCCATTTCCAAGTTTTCCATGACGGTCAAGCCTGCAAAAACATGGCGACCTTCTGGTACTTGAGATAAGCCATCTGCCACGATTTTACGGGCTGGAACACGTTGGATTTCATTTCCTAAGAAGCTGATTTTCCCAGAAGAAGGACGGACTAAGCCTGAAATGGTCCGCAAGATCGAGGTCTTGCCTGCACCGTTGGCACCAATCAGTGTGACTACTTCTCCTTCATTGACTTCAAAGGATACATTTTTCACCGCTTCGATGACACCGTAATGGACGGATAAATTTTCCACTTTTAACATTGACATTAGGCCTCACCTCCAAGATAGGCTTCGATAACACGTTTATTGGTCTTAATTTCCTCTGGTGTGCCATGGGCAATCAGGCGACCGTATTCCAAGACATAAATCCGTTCTGTAACCTCCATAACCAAGCTCATATCGTGCTCAATCAGCATGATTGTAATGTTGAACTCATTTTTGATTTTACGGATCAATTGGGTCAATTCAGCAGTTTCTTGTGGGTTCATCCCTGCTGCTGGTTCATCAAGAAAAAGAATTTTAGGCTCAGTTGCTAAGGCACGAACAATTTCCAAACGACGTTGTTGGCCGTAGGGAAGATTTTTAGCCAAGGTATCAGCATCCTTGTCCAAATCAAAGATTTTTAAGAGTTCAATAGCCTTTTCACGTAGCTCCACCTCATTTTTGTAAAAGGCTGGCAGGCGGAAAAAACTGGCAAACACATGATTTTTCCCATGATTACTTAAGCCAATCAGCACATTTTCCAAGACGGTCATATCTTTGAACAAACGAATATTTTGGAAGGTCCGCCCCAATCCTAGCGAAGCAATTTTAGAAGGTGCTTTCCCATTTAAGGTAGTGCCTGCTAGACTAATCGTTCCTTCGCTCGGCTCATAGACGCCTGTCAAGAGATTAAAGAGGGTTGTCTTTCCTGCACCATTTGGACCAATCAAGCCGACCAATTCACCCTCGTGTAATTCCATTGTGACATCACCAACGGCGGTTAACCCACCGAAATTTTTAGTTAATTTTTTTACATCAAGAAGTGCCATTAGTTCGCATCCTCCTTCTTCTTGAAGAATCGAGCAAAGGATAATTCCTTCGTTCCCAATAAACCACCTGGACGGAAAATCATCAACAAGATGAGAGCAAGTGAATAGATAATCATACTCACACTAGCGTAACTTTTGAGGTAGACATTCAACATACCTAGTACAATCGCTGCAACAAAGGTCCCTGTAACGGAGCCAAGTCCACCCAATACGATGATAATCAAAATATTGACAGAGGTCATAAACGCAAAGTCTTTTGGCACAATTGTACCAACGTAGCCTGCATGAAGACCACCCGCAATAGCCGCTGTCATGGCACCGAAGACAAAGGCAATGACCTTCATTTTAGTAGGATTCACCCCAACAGATTCTGCGGCAATTTCGTCTTCACGGACAGAAATGACTGTCCGTCCCATAGGACTACGTAGAAAGTTCACAGTAAAAATCGTTGTAATCACAACAAAGACATACACTAATTGCCAGCTAGTAAAGAGGGGAATTCCCATAATCCCAGCTGCACCGTTAGTAACTTTTCCGCCATTGATAATAAAAATACGGATAATCTCTGCCACACCAAGCGTTGCGATTGCCAGATAATCTCCTTTCAAACGGAGAGTTGGCAAACCAACCAAGAGAGCAACCCCACCTGCAAGTACCATTCCAACAAGCAGTGAAACGGCAAATCCTGCGTAGCTAGGCATCATTTTCCCGAGAACACCAACTGAGTAAGCACCAATGGCCATAAAACCAGCATGCCCGAGTGAGAATTGACCTGAAAAGCCAACAATCAAGTTCAAACCTACTGCCATGATAATGTTGATTCCGATTTGCTGAACCACTTGAATATAGTAGAAATTTAAAACACCTGTTGCAACGAGTCCTTGAATCACTCCAAAACCAGCTAGTAAGACAGCTAGCCAGATTGCATTTACTTTTAGATTTCTTGCCATGATTACACCTTCTCTTTCATATTTTTCCCAAGAATACCACTTGGTCTTACCAATAAAATGATAATCAAGACAATATAGACAATCGCATCACGGAAGGTGTCTAAACCAATAACATAGGTAAAGGTTTCAATAACCCCGATGACAAAGCCACCTAGAGCAGCACCAGGAATAATTCCGATTCCACCTAAAACCGCGGCAACAAAGGCTTTCAGTCCCGGTGTCATTCCCATCAGTGGCTCGATCTGGTTGTAGTACAAGCCCAGTAAGACACCAGCAGCACCTGCCAAGGCTGATCCTAAAGCAAAGGTAAAGCTAATCGTACGATTGACATTGATTCCCATAAGTTGTGCGGCGTCACTATCGACAGAAACAGCACGCATGGCTTTTCCCATCTTTGTTTTCTGAACAATCAACTGTAAGGCAACCATCAAGAAGAGAGAAACACCCAAGATAATCAATTGGATACTGTCTATGGTAACAGGACCAAGGTTAAATTTGGTCGCATCTAAGACCTGCGGAAAAGGTTTAACATCCGCGGTGAAGAAATAAACCATGATGTATTCCAAGAAGAAGGAAACACCGATCGCTGTAATCAAGGCTGCGATACGGGTCGAATTTCGTAAAGGTCGATAGGCCAAAAATTCAATAACAACCCCTAAAATGGCTGTTCCAATCATAGTCGCAATCAAGGCAACAAATAAGCGAAGACCACCATTTGAAATAAAGGTTAACTTATTTAAAAAATAATATCCCATAAAGGCTCCCATCATATAGAGATCCCCGTGGGCAAAGTTAATCAGTTTGATAATTCCATATACCATTGTATAACCTAGAGCCAACAAGGCATACACGGAACCGAGAATCAAACCATTGACCAGTTGTTGAAGCATGTGTTCACCAAACTTTCTAAAAAATTGATACGCACCTATTTCCTATTGATAAATAGGATGCTAGGCTATTTTTTTTGACTGTCTATACATGGCAATGGAGTCTGGGACAATCGTCCTAGACTCCTTGCTTGTATCAGTAAACAATCATTGTTATTGTTGCTTTTTTATTTAGCTGATTCTGTAAGAGATACTGTATCAACTGTATCTGCTTTACCGTCTTTCAAGCTCACTACATAAACAGATTTTACAACGTTGTGGTCTTTATCGATAGACATTTTACCAGTTACACCGTCAAAGTCTTTCAAAGCAGCCAATTTATCTTTTACTTCTACAGAGTTTTTAGATCCTTTTGATGCTTCTGCTGCCATATAAACTGAGTCATAAGCAAGGGCTGAGAACATAGAAGGCTCTTCACCGTATTCTTTCATGTAAGCATCATGGAATTCTTTTGCACGGTCGCTTGCTGATGGAACAAAGGCAGAAAGGTAGTAAACCTTGTTAGCTGCTGAAGCGGTTGCCAATTCTGCAAACAATGGTGAGTCAAAACCATCTGAACCAAGGATTGGTTGGTTCAAGCCAAGACCACGCGCTTGTTTTACGATTGTACCAGTTTCATTGTAGTATCCTGGCATGATGATGGCATCAAAGTCAAGACCTTTTAATTTTGTAAGAGCTGCTTGGAAATCTTTATCTCCTGAAGCAAAGGTAATAGTTGAAACAATCTCACCCTTGTAGGCATTTTGGAAGGATTCTGCAACACCTTTACCATAGTCTGAAGAGTTGTCATAGTAAAGGACAACTTTCTTAGCATTCAAGGTTTTAGTTGCATATTCTGCCATGATTTCACCTTGGTATCCATCAGTAAAGGTTGTACGGAAGAAGAAATCTTGTACTTTTCCTTCGCTGTTAACAACAAGATCTGTTTGCGTTCCTGAAGGAGTAATCATTGGGACACCTGCAGCTGTTACGTTTGCAATAGAAGCACCTGACGCACCTGACGTTGCAGGACCGATGATGACGCTTACCCCTTCACTTGCAAGGCTGGTTGCAACTGTTGCTGCTTCAGCAGTTTCTGATTTGTTATCTTTTGCAACCACTTCGATTTTTTTACCGTCAACGCCACCAGCTTCGTTGATTTCTTTAACAGCAAGATCTGCACCATTTTTCTCTGTTTGACCATAAGATGAAACGGCACCTGACAATTCCAAGTTGTAACCGATTTTCAATGTATCTTCTTTTAATTCAGTACCAGTAGCAGATGAATTTGTGCTTGATACGTTTCCACAAGCTGCAAGAAGCGCTGCAGAAGCAAAACTAACCAAGGCTAATTTGAATTTATTTGTTTTCATAAAAACTCCTTAAAACTTTCTTAATTTTTGCGATGTATCTAATATACTGAATTATCAGAAAATTGTCAACAAAAAAAGAAAAATAATTTTATAAACTATTTTTCTCTTCTTCTTCGAAAGTTCTAAAATGAAGTTAGCCAGTCAAGGGTATTAAAAAACATCTCAGAGAGATATAATTGTAATCACCACAACAACAATTAGAAAGACTCTGAGATGCAACACTATTATACACCAAAAAGAAGACATTTGACACTAGCTGAGCGTAGAATGATTGAACGTTGGCTTCAAGAAGGGTTCTCAAATCGTGAAATCGCTAAGAGATTGTCTAAAGCTCCTCAAACTATTCACAACGAAG